>JAHFSL010000621.1 GCA_023265785.1 Candidatus Coatesiibacteriota bacterium
GGAGTTGGGGCGTGGCCGGCAGCTCATGCCCCCGCAACAAGGCGCCCGCCTGGCAACCCTCGATCGCCTCGTCAATCCACGCCCCGGGCGGGACCGTGTCCAGGCGGGGCAAGCGAAGGGCTACGGACCCCGCGAGGATCCCGGCCAACAGGAGGAAGCGGAGGCGCGCCGGGGTTATTGCCGCGGGACGGCGATAAACGTCATCTCGGGCGAGGGGGGACCCTCGACCGGGGGCACGCTGCGGGAGACCGACCGGACATAGATGTAATACCGCTCGCCGGCCACCACCGCCTGGCCCTGCATCTGGACGATCCGGACGGTGGTGGAAGACAGCGGCTGGGCGTTGTACCTGACATGGCCGGCGCCGGACATCGTGGACAGGTACAAGTTGTACCCGGCAATCTCCCCCTGTGAGGCGCGCCATGACACCGTGATTTCACCCTCCTGGGCCTGCTGCATCATCTCCGGGGCGCCGATCTGCGGGGCAATCGGGGTGGCCGGGTTCTCGGCGCTGCGTTCCGATTCCAGCGGCGGCTGCGTGTTGGAAATCGCCGAGATGACGAAATAGTAGGTCCGGCCATTTTCCAGCCCGATCACCCGGGCACTGGACATCCCGACCGTATTGATCTTGCGGTACTCCCCGCCCGGGGCGGTCGAGATGTAAATGTTGTAGGCCCCCACGTTGGGTTCCGGGTTGGGCGTCCAGACCAGCTCCACTTCGCCATCCTTGGGCGTGACCTTGAGCCCGAGCGGCGAGGAAGGCCGCGTGCCGCCGGCCAGCACCCGGCCGAACCGGAGCGCAAAGGAGGCGCGGTGGCTGTCCCCGAGATTCCCGGCGTGGCCGAGATACGCATAATCTACTTCCCAGTCGGTGGCGCGATAGCTGACCCCGGCCGAATACCGGCCCGGGACCGTCGCGAACCCGACAAACCCCAGCCGGACCCCGAGGGCACCCTCAAAGAACCAGCCCTCAACGCCAGCCCGCAGCCGGGAGGAGCCGGAACTGGCCACGGAGGGGTCCTTGAAATTTTCCCCATCCAGCGCCAGCGTGATCCACCGCTCGAATTGGTAGGCGGCGCCGAACCGAAGCGCCGAGGGGATCGTCTGGAGCACCCCGTTCTTTTCGTGGATCTCGGTTGAAAGATCCTGCGCCGAGGCCCCAAACCGGACCTCCTTCCCGTATTTCGGCAGCGGCAGGCGGTACAGGACACCCCAGTCCAACCCGAGCCCGTTCCCCCCGACCTGGCTGTACGTGGTGGAGGCATTGAAAAACTTGACGTTCACCCCGGCGAAAAATGTCCGATCCTCGGTGAGCGAGGAGGCAAAGGTGGCGTAGTACACATCCTCATTCAGCTTGGAGTCGGACTTGGTGAAGTCCTTGCGTTCCCAGGATACCGCCATGATGCCTTCCTGGAACACCGGGAAGGCTGCCGAAGTGAAGAGATAAAAGATCTCGCCATTGAACACCGCGGCATACATACCGGAAAGTTCCGCGCGGGTGAGCTGCCCCAGGCCGGCCGGGTTCCACCAGACGGCGGAGGTGTCGTCCCCCACCGCCACAAAGGCACCACCCATGCCGAGCGAGCGGGCCCCGACACCCGTCACCCCGCCCTTCTCAAAAAAGGCGGGAGTGGAAACCGGGAACGCCAGGAGGGCGATCAGCACGCCGGTCGCGACACGGATCGCGCGGTGGGTCAAACGGGCACTTCCCTGCACGTCCGATATTATACGGAAACCCTCGCCACTCCTGCAAGGTCCCGGCCCCCTCTACCTGCGGGATTTCCCCCTTGTCAATTCAGCACGGGCTGGATGGGCTGGCCATCCAGGGTCAGCTTGGCGGCCCGGAGCCATTGGGCCTCGTCATACCGGCCCGCCTTGAGCCCCCGGACGACCTCCATGGGGGTCTCCACCACCATCAGGTGGTTGCCGTACCGGGCCTGGACCATGAACCGCTTGACCGTGGTGCCCATGGCATCGAAATTTTGCTCGGTCAACGAGCGGATCTCGCGGGCGAGGTACTTGAAGATGTATTCCTGGGACTGGTACTCGAGCACCATGGTGGGATCGGCGGCATTCGCGGGGGGCACCTGGACGCGGAGCACCTGGACGGGATCCAGCCCCCGGTAATCCATGAATGGTGACGCGGTGGCGGGTGGCGCCTCGATGAGCG
>JAHFSL010000150.1 GCA_023265785.1 Candidatus Coatesiibacteriota bacterium
CGGTCCGGGATCGGACGAAATTCCTCCTGGTCCTGCGGATCACTGACAATGGCAAGGGGGCACCCGGGGGGTTCCTGCCCGGCGACGCCAGCGGTGTGCGGCTCGTCCCCGATCCGTCGCCCGACCTGGCAACGCCCGAGGCCCGCCTCTCCTTCCTGGCCCGGGAGCACCCGCTCCTGCCGTGGCCACCCGCGCTCCGGGGACGGGGGGACGCGTGGATCGCAGTGGGCGGCGCGGGGGGCACCGCCCTCATGGCCGAAGGCGGGCGTGTCATCCCCGGCGACCGGTCGTGCGCGATCTCCTGCTGGATCTACGACCGGGCGGCGGGACGGTTGTGGTCCCCCGAAGCTGCGCCATCCCTCCTTCGTTTGGCCGAGCGCCACCTCCCCCTGCCCGAGGTGACCGCTCGGGCGGGACGGTTCACCCTGGGGCTGGGGCTGTGGCCCTGTCCCGAGGCGCCGGAGGGTGCCCCGCCGGTAGCGATCGGCGAAGCGCAGGTGTACAACAGTTCGGACCGACCCCGCGAGGTGGAATTGCTGATCGCCGTCACCCCCTTCGCGCCCGCCATGACCGCTGGATCGCCGCCAGCCATGCCGGTGACCCGGGTCGCGTGGGATCCCGCCACGCAGGCCATCCTGGTGAATGGCCGGCCGGAAGTGGTGCTGGGGGGCCGGCCCGATGCGTTCGGCGCCGCCCCGTTTGCCGGGGAGTGGGCGCTGGCGCGCGACCTCGCCCGGGGCCTCCTGGCTTCGGCGACCGCAGTGGAGGACGCCGGGGAATCGCTGGCCTCCGGCGCCGCGCTCTACCGCCTCCGCGTCCAGCCGTTCGGGTCGCGCACGCTCACGTTCCGGGTTTTCCTGGGCGACCCGCCCGCCGCGCTCGACGGTGCGACCGCCCAGGCGGTGCGCGAGGTGGACCGCAAGGCCGGCCGCAAGGAGACGCTGGCCGGATGGCATCGCCGCCTCACGGGCCGTGACCGCATCTTCCTGCGCGTGCCCGCGACGGAGAAGGGGGCGCAGGACGCGTTCTACGCCAGCCTGGGTCACCTGCTCGTGGCGAGCGACGCCGGGCTCGTGGGGGAGGCCGACCAGCCGGCGGCGCTTGCGGCGCTCGCCCGGTCCGGCGAGGCGCCGGGCGCGCCAGGCTGGCCGACCTGGGGTCCGGCGTCCGGCGGCGGGCCGGTGGGACGGGCAGATCCCATGGAGTGGACCCGGTCGGGGACCTGGCGCTGTGGCGAGGCGCTGGACCTGGCGGTGGCGGCGACGCGGGGCGGCGATGGTGACCGGGCCGGCGCGATCCTCGGCTGGTGCCTGGCCCATCCCGCCGTCCCGGGGGCGTTTGCCTGGGCCGGCGCGGCGGACCCGACCACCGGCCGCCACTGCGACGGGGCCCTTCCCGACCCGGGCGCGGCGGCGCGCTACGTGGTCGCTCTGCGGGACATGCTCCTCCAGGAGGAGGGGGACGTGCTGGTGCTCACGCCCGCCGTGCCCGAGGCCTGGGTCCGGCCGGGATCCCAGCTGGAGCTCCGTCGGGCCCCAACCGCCTTCGGCATCCTGCCCTGGTTCGTGATGGCTTCCACCCCGGGCCGCTTGACCCTGCGGCTCCTGTCCGCCGAGAAGCTGGGCAACAAGGGGCGGGGGCCCCAGGTCCGGCCCGACGAGGCCGCCGCCCCGCCGGGGGGCCTCAAATGGCGCATTCCCACCGCCCGACGGATTCGCCAGGTGGTCGTGGACGGGGCGGTCCGGCGCGCCCTGCCCGCAGACCGGCTGGTGGACCTGCCCCCAGGGACCCGGCTGGTCGCTGTCATCTGGTAGGCTGGTTTCGAGGGGCGGGTCTGGAGGTCGGGTGGGAAAGCGCTCGTGGTGGCTTGCGGGGAGCCTGCTGTTTGCCCCCGGCCCGGGATCGGCATGCCTCTTGGACATCGGGCTCAACGGCAATTCGCCTTCCTTTACCTACCTCTTCCCCAATTGGACCAAGACCGATGTCACTGATTTTGACCTGCAGTTCTGCGACACCACGACCTGTCCCGGATATGCCGATGGCGATATCACCGGCCTCACGATCTTCAACTACGGGACGGCGACGGGCGGCGGGGCCGGCGACCTCGGGAATGTGTACGTGTGCTTCGGCTGTTCCCGGTCCTCGGGTGGCGCCTGCACCCCAACCTACACGCTGACCTACGCGGGCGTGTGGACGGTCGGGGTGAACAATTACCCTGCCTGGACCTGGGACCCCGCCACGCCGGTGGTGCTCAATACGGACCCCTGCAATGGCGGCCCCGGCGGGTGCGCGTGCATCTTCGTCATGCATGTCTTCGTGGACGTCAATCCCTGCCCGACCGCCCAGCGCACGGTCCGGATGGGACCAGGATTCAACGATGTCCTGAATCCCGGCTGGCCGGGCGGCATCTACGACCAGTACGGGTGCAACGCCCCGTGGGGTGACCTCGCCGATCCCAGCGACAAGGTCATTGTCTACGCCGTCAAGGAGGGCGACAAGACTGCCGCCGCGCCCGGCGACACCGTGACCTACACCTTGTACTACGGCCTGCCCGGCTCCTCCCCCCTGACGAATGTCGTCCTCTTCGACACCATCCCCGCGTCTACGCACTACCTGACGGGGTCGGGGACCCCCGCGCCCGACGTTGCATGGGATCCCGACTGGGGCCCGCCGATCCGGCTCAAGTGGACCCGGCCGGGCGGGGCGACGACCGGGGGCCCCTCCTCCATGGTGACCTTCCAGCTCACGGTGGACTGGGGGAATGGCGAGACCTTCGAGCCCGGGTCAGGGGACGTGGCGGCGCCCGAGGGGTCGCGGCTGGACAACCGGGTCAACGCCGAATTCCTTGGCGCGTCCTGCGCCCTCAAGACCTACGTCTCCGCCCCAACCACCACCTCCGTGCGGCGGTTCCTGTTCTGGAAACTGGGGGACAATGACCTGCTCTATTCGCCGACCTACGGCCAGCCGCCCGACGAAATGATCTACTCGATCTTCATCAAGAACCTGTCCACGACCAAGACCTGGTGGAACGTGGCGGTCTGGGACACGGTGCCGCCCCAACTCGACCCATGGGGCATCGGGTTTGGGTTTGACGACCCCTGCTCGGGCTGGACGATGAGCCCGTCCGGGTGCGCCGCAGCCACCCCGGGCTACGTGCTGAGTGGGCCCAACACCCTTCTGACCTGGCGACTCGACATGCCGCCGCAGATGACCATCGAGCTCAAGTGGAAGTCGGCCGTCCGGCCGACCGTCGCGGCGGGCCAGACGGCGGTCAACCAGGCGGCGGTCCTTGAGTACGGCCGGGCCAACATCGTGGACGGCACGGGCCACTCGGGAGTTCCCCGTCAGTTCAACCACCTGGCCCCGATCGTCCTGCCCACCACGTACATTTCCTATGTCGCCTTCGCCGCCGGCGACAATGACAGGGGGTGCCCGGGATTCATCATTGATTTCTTCCCGCTCAACAAGAAGACCCAATTCGAGTTGCGGGGGATCCAGCACCTGTTTTCCACCGCGCCGTGGCCGGGCGTGGGCGGGCCGTCCCAGCCGATCGGGTGCCTGATCGGCGACTGCCTCGGGGGCTTCGGCGGGAACGCGGGATGCACCCTCGGGTCGGGGGCTATTCCCGGCGGCGGGGTCGCCGGGTGCAAGGTCGAGCGGGTCCCGGCCATCTACGATCCCGCCGCCTGGCATGACGTGTGCCCGGCCAAGAGCGACTGGCCCCTTCACTTCATCTACAAGGTGACGGCCAACGCCCCGGTCCTGTGGCAGTACATGACGTACATCAACTGCGACTGCCAGGATTCCCATACCTACGCCCCGTCCACGACCGTCACCTACCGGGGGCTCATGCATTACATGGCCCGGCGCGGGTCCAACACCCTGACCCCCGGGTACGGGGACTCCCTCGTCATGGTCAATACCGGCCTCGACGCCTACGGCAATCTCGCGCCCACGCTTTCCACGACAGTGCACCTGTTCTACTGGGAATACGCAACCCTGTCGTGGCAGTACCAGCGGACCTATGAGATTGCCCCGGAAAGCCTGGCGTACGACTTTCCGGTGCCCAACGGGTTCCTGGCCTACAACACGACGCCGGCGGGAACCGGGATGTGGCGTGCCGTGTCCTCCGACGCCCAGATGATCATTTCGGAGGAGAGCAACACGGCGTCCTCCAACGGTTGTTGCTGTGGCGGGTGCATGGACAACTTCGGCGCGCTCATGCCGACCCGGGAGACCGGAAACCTCGTGGGCGGGGCGGGGTCCAACTTCTACGGACTTGCGGAGTACTACACTGAGACCCACAAAGTGATCGTCGGCAATGTCGGCGCGGCCACGGCGAAATACGAAATCTTCAAGTACATTCCGGACAACACCATCGCCATCGCTCCGATGCCCTCATTGCTCAACGGAACCTCGGGGAGCTGGGTGTCTGTGGCGGTGGATACCGTGCCCGCGGGGCTGGCCAATGCCAACAACCCGCATGACTATGGCGCCGCGTTCAACGCGCCCAGCGCGGCGTACTATCGGATCAACGTCATTTCCGGCGGACCGGTGCAGATCTACAACGGGGTCCGGCTGTTCAGCGGCTGGGGCGGCGGGGCGGTCCTGCATGCGTCCAATGTCCCGGCCGGGGTGCAGACCGGAACCCAGTACTGGTTTCACCAGGAGAGCGCCAACAACGGGGGGTGCGGCGGCGGCCCGGGGCTGGACGAGACCGTCGGGCTGGACGTCTTCTGCCCCAAGACCGGCACCGTGGTCCAGTGCGTGTCCGAGGACGGGTACACCGCCACGTACACCACGAACGGGACGGATGAATGCGTGGCGTTCCTCTCGTTTACCAGCCCGGGAACGACGGCCAAGCGGAACTACCGGGTGGACGTCCTCTCCGGCGGGGCCGTCGTGTGCATGTACAACCAGTGCAAGATCACCGAGAAGGGATTTACCGCCCCGTTTGTTGAGACCGGCACCCATTACGTCATCATCGCCCCGCCGGTCGTGTTCTCCGGGTCCCCGTTCTGGATTACCGTGGTGGTCCTGAGCCAGGGCGGCGCGACCAAGACCGATTACTGCGGGACCTCCTCCTTTACCTCATCCGATCCACTGGCCAAGATCGAAAATACCGGAATGGACACGTACAACTTCACCTGGTCGTCGCTCTCGGCCTGCAACAGCGCGCCCAACGAGGATGGCATCAAGATCTTCTTTCGGGTCAGCTTCAATGCCCTCGGCCTCCAAAGCATCGTGGCCACGGATACGCAGGACGGCTCCATCACGGGCGTGACGGCGGTCATGGTGGTGGGAGCGGATATCAAGCTCCAAAAGACGCCCCGGCTGACGGTGGGGGCGTCGGGCGACACCGTCTCGTTCCGGGTGTGCTGGAGCAACTACAGCAGTGCCTCGGCATTCACCTTCGTGGTGACGGATGCCATTCCGATGGGGACCACGTTCGTGCCCGAGGCCTCCTCATCCGCGCTGGATTGCGGGAATACCCGGGGAGTGGTCCCCCAGGTGGCATACTCCACGGCGACGTCCACCACGCCCCCCGCCGCGTTCACCAACGGCAACCCCGTGGCCGGCACCCGGTGGCTCCGCTGGACCGTCCCGTCAGTGGACATCTTCACCTCGGGCTGCCTGTGTTATCGCGTCACCGTTAACTAGCAGGACCGTGAGCGACAGGCCGCCTCGGCCTTTCGGGTGACCGTGAACTGACCGGGGTCAGGGTGCCGGGAGGCCGGGAGAGTACGATGGAGGTGTCATGAGGAGGTTGGGCGCCGGCAGGCGAGGGTTGCCTCTCGTCGGCTTGCTCTTGGTCATGCGGCTGGGTGCCCCGGCGAATGCGTGGGGGTGCATCCTCGATGTGGGGTTGAACGGCGGGTCGCCCTCCCTGACCTACCTCTTTCCCAACTGGGTCAGAACGGAGGTCGTCGATTTTGACACCATCTGGTGTCCCAGCGGCGCCTGCGCCCCGGATGCGACCATTCGCGGGTTGACCATCGTGAATTACGGAACCGCCGTGGGCGGGGCGGGCGGCGATATCGCCAACGTGTATGTCTGTTTTGGCTGCTCCCGGTCCTCCGGCGGAGCCTGCACCCCCACGACCACGCTGACCTATGCGGGCGTCTGGGGGGGCCAGCCATCGTGGACCTGGGCGGGCAGCCTTGCGCTCAACGCTGACCCATGCAACGGCGGGCCGGGCGGGTGTGCCTGCGTCTTCGTCATGCGGGTGTTCGTGGACATCACCGCCTGCCCCGCCAACCTGAGCACCGTCCGGCTGGGGCCGGGGTTCGACGACACGGTCAACCCGGCCTGGCCCGGTGGCATCACCGACGCCACGGGGTGTGCGGCGCCCTGGAGCTCGATCGCGGATCCCAATGAGAAGACGATCGTCTATGCCGTGAAGATCGGCGACAAGGCCGC
>JAHFSL010000622.1 GCA_023265785.1 Candidatus Coatesiibacteriota bacterium
ACCTCCGAACCGCCCCGTGCTCGTTCTATTTTGAGGATGCCCCGGAAATGCTGGCGTGCGCGGCCGGGCTGGGTAATTCCCACCCGCCGGGGTACCCGCTCCTGGTCCTGGTGGGGCGGCTCGCCCTCGTCGTGCCGGTGGGCCATCCCGCCTTCCGGTTCAATGCGGCCGTGGCGGCGTGCGCCGGCATGGCCGCCGTGCTCTGGGGGCGGCTTGTGGCCACGGCCGTCCACGCATGGCTCGGTGGCGGCCCGCGGCTGGCGGCGGCCGCCGGGGCTTTTGCCGCAGCCGCCTGGGCGTTTTCGGACGCCTTCTGGTGGGAGGCGGTCATCGGTGACAAATACGCCCCGTTCTACCTCGCCTTCGCCGCCCTGCTCTGGGCGGGGGCGCACGCGGGGCGCGCGGTCCCGCCCGCGCTGGGCCGCGAGGCGGTCCGGACGGGGCTGGTGGCCGGGCTGGCCTTCGCGCACCACCAGTACGCCCTCTTCGCCCTACCCGCGCTGGCCGTCGCGGCCGGGCGCGCCGGGGTCCTGCGGGCCTTCGGCGCCCGGGTGGCCCTGGGGCGCGCCCTCGCGCTGGGGACAGCGGTCGCGCTTCTGCCGCTCTCCACAAAACTCCTGGTGCCGCCCCTGCGCTCGGGGGGCGGTGCGGACCCTGACTGGGCCGCCCCCCGGCGGGCGGCGCGGCTGGCGGCGTACCTCACGGGTGCGCTGTACCGGACGCCATTCGCGGCGACCTCGCTCCCGGTGAATCCTTGGCTCTCCGGCGGCCGGCTGGGGCTGGCGGGCCGGTTCCTGCGCGAGGAGGCGCCCTGGATCCTCTGGATCGCCGCGCCCATCGGGATGGTGGTCGCCGCCCGTCGGGCGCCCTGGGCGGCCGTGGCGGCGGCCGGATGCCTAGCGGCCAATGCCGTGTACTGCCTCAACTTTTCTGAAAAGGTTGTCCGGTGGTGGGAGCCCTCACTGGCCCTGGTCCTGGCGGCGGCGGCCGTCGGGTACGCCCGGTTGGCTCTCTTCCTGCGCGGCTGGGGGACGGTGTGGATGGCCCTGCTGGCGCTGGGGGCCGCAGGCCTGCAGGTGCGGCGCGGCTGGGACCGCAATGATCTGTCCCGGTGGTATGCGGCCCACGATTTCGGCCGCCAGGTTCTGCGCGCCCTTCCGCCCGGGGCCTGTTACCTCGGGGCGGGCGACTTCGACCTGTTCCCGGTGTGGGCCCTCCGGGTCGCCGGGCAGGAACGGCCGGACGTGGAGGCCGCGGGGGTGGCGGGCTTCATCGACGCGCGGCTGGCCGCGGGTGGGGCCGAGGGACGAATCCTGGCGCGTGCCGGGGTCCGGGCCACGGGCCCCGGCGGCGTGGCGGCCCTCCTGGCGGGCGCGGGCCACCTCCCGGTCTTCATCCCGCCCGCGGGTTTCGACCGCCGCCTCCAGGAGGCCCTCCCGTTCCTGATGGTCACCGAGATTCATGGGCTGGTGGCCCGCCCCGTGGCGGCATGGAACCCGGGTGCAGGCGTGACCGCCACGCGCCGCCAGCGCCGGGCCATGACCCGGCGCGGCCTGCGCTACGCCCGGGCCGGGGCGCTGGCGGACCTCGCGCGGCCGCGCGATGAGGTGGCGCGCGGCGCCCTCCTGCAGTACGCGGCGTGTCTCTCCACCCTGGGCCAGCAGTGCGCCCGGTTCGGGCTGGAGGCGGATGCCGCGTGGGCCTTTCACGGCGCCCGGGAAGACATCGAGGCCCTGGCGGGCGCGGGGTCCCGGCCCGGGCCCGGCACGGCGCAGGCGGGGACCGCGCAACGGGCCGAAGAGGATCGCCGGGCCATCGCGCTGGCGTACCAGCGGTTGGCCGACGTGTTCGGCGCCCGCGGCGTCACCTTCCTGGCCGATCAATTTAGAAGCAACGCGGCCGCGGTGATGCGATGAACGGTGGCATCCTGCTCCTGGTCTTCGCCGTTCACGCCCGGGCGGACGCGATGGCGGGATTGGATCTCTCGGACGGGTGGCGGTTTCATGCGGATCCGCGGCACGCAGGCGCGGGGAGCCGGTGGGATGGCGTGACCTTCGATGACCGACGCTGGGCCGTCATCAATGCCCGGGGCCCGTGGGAGGAGCGGGGGACGCCGGGGTTCGATGGGACGGGGTGGTACCGGCGGTGGGTGGAGATCGACGCCCCCT
>JAHFSL010000151.1 GCA_023265785.1 Candidatus Coatesiibacteriota bacterium
GGAGGGTTGCGGGGAATGGTAACCCAGGAGACTTGAAATCTCCCGCCGCGCAAGTGGCTTCCAGGTTCGAGTCCTGGACCCTCCGATATACTAGGGACTCCTGGAGAGGTGGCCGAGTGGCCTAAGGCGGCGGTTTGCTAAACCGCTATCGGGGCTAAAACTCTGATCCCGGGTTCGAATCCCGGCCTCTCCGGCTTACTTCGCGATTGAGGTTGCGCCGCCCATGTAGGGGCGGAGGGCGTCGGGGACGGTGATGGAGCCGTCGGCTTCCTGGTAGTTTTCCAGGATCGCCACGAAGGTGCGGCCGACGGCCAGTCCGGAGCCGTTCAGGGTGTGGACGAGTTCCACTTTTGCCTTGGGATCGCGCTTGAACCGGACTTGGGCGCGGCGGGCCTGGAAGTCGGTGGCGTTGGAGATGGAGGAGATCTCGCGCCACTCATTCTGGCCGGGGAGCCACACTTCCGGGTCGCAGGTCCGGGCCATGGCCGAGGAGATGTCGGCGGCACACAGGTGCATCAACCGGTAGGGGAGATTCAGCCCCTGCAGGACGGCCTCGGCATGGCCGATCATCTCCTCATGGACGGCCGCCGAGTCCTCGGGCCGGACGAACTGGAACATCTCCACCTTGTCGAACTGGTGGACCCGGATCAGGCCCCGGGTGTCCTTGCCGGCGGCCCCGGCTTCCTTGCGGAAGCAGGGGGTGTAGGCCACATATTTCACCGGCAGGCGGGCGCCCTCCAGGATCTCCTCCCGGTGGATGTTGAGGAGCGAGACCTCGCTGGTGCCGATGAGCCACAGGTCCTCGGGAGCCGGCAGGTGGTACATGTCCTCCGCAATGAATGGCAGGTGCCCCGCGCCCTCCTCGGCGGCGGTACGGGTCAGGAGGGGCGGGGCCACCTCGGTATAGCCATGCTTGGTGGTGTGGAGGTCCAGCATGTACTGGATCAGGGCCCGGGAAAGCCGTGCCCCGGCCCCGGTCAGCAGGGGGAACCGGGAGCCGGCGATCTTGGCCGCGCGTTCCATATCAAGAATGCCGAGGTTCTCGCCGACCTCCCAGTGGGGCTTTGGGCTGAAGGTGAAGGTCCGGGGCGTACCCCACCTGCGCAGTTCCACATTGTCCGCGCTGGACGCACCCGGCGGCACGATCTCCAGCGGCATGTTGGGGATTCGGAGATTGAGGGCGTGGAAGGATTCCTCGGCGGCCGTCCGCTGTTGTTCGAGCGCGGGGAGGTCCTGGTCAAGTTTCTTCATCTCCTCCATCAGGGTGAGGGCGGCGGAAGACTCGGCCGTCTTGTCCCGCTTGTGCCGACCGAACATCTCGGCCTTGGAGTTTTTCAGGGCCCGCAATTCGTCCACGCGCATCTGGAGCCTGCGTCGATGTTCATCGGCCGCCAGCACCGCATCCAGGTCCACCCGGGACCGGCGCTTGGCCAACCCCTTCCGGACGGTCTCCGGGTCGTCCTTGAGGAGTTTGGGATCAATCACGGGGCGCCGGGACCGGCGGTGAGGCCGGCCGCCTCGGGGAACACGTACGCGGCATTGAAAGCCTGGATGGCCTGGCCAGCCGCGCCCTTGACGAGGTTGTCCACGGCCGTGACAAAGATCGCCTCCCGGCCCCGGACGGAGAGCCCCAGGTCGCACCGGTTGGTCCGCGCGACGCCCCGGGTGTCGGGCAGTCCTTCCGTGAGGACCCGGACGAACGCGGCCTTCGCGTAGGCGGCCCGCCAGGCGGACAAGACGGCCTCCCGGGAGGTTCCCGGCCGCAGGGAACAATAGATCGTGGACAGAATGCCCCGGTTCATCGGGACCAGATGGGGCGTGAAGGTGAGCGCCACGGGCCGGCCAGCCGCCCGGGCCAGCGATTGGGCGATCTCGGGTTCGTGCCGGTGGCTGTGGACGCCGTACGCCTTCACGTTTTCGTTGACCTCGGAAAACATGAGGTCCGGCCGTGTCTCCGCCCCGGCGCCGGTGACGCCGGACTTGGCGTCCACGATGACGGAACCGGCCACCAGCCGCTTCCGGAGCAGGGGCGCCAGCGCCAGCGTCGGGCCGGTAGGGTAACAGCCGGGAACGGCGACAAGCCGGGCCTTCCGCAGGGCCGCGGCGTGGAGCTCCGGGAGGCCATACACGGCCCGCCGGAGCAGGGCGGGGGCGTCATGGGTGAACCCGTAATGCAGGGGGTATGCCGCCGGATCCTGGAGCCGGAATGCAGCGGAGAGGTCGAACACCCGGACACCGGCCGCGAGGAGGCCGGGGACGGCCGCCAGCGAGGCGGCGTGCGGAAGCGCAAGGAAAACCGCCCGGCAGTCCCGTGCCATGGCGGCGGGATCGAACGGCTCCGGAACCACCGGAAGCCGGCCGAAATGCCGGAGCGCCTTCGCCGGATCAGTGGTGTGGCCGCTGCCGAGGGCGGCGATCCGCACGCGGGGGTGGCCGAGCAGGAGCCGGAGGAGTTCCTGCCCGGCATATCCCGTGACGCCCGCGATCCCGACCGGAATGCTGTTCATGGTTCATCAATGATACGGCTGTTCAGGCCATTCCGCTACACTGAAACGGTGATTCGCATCGTTGGATTGACGAAACAATACGGATCCCTGACCGCCGTGGATGCCTTGTCGCTGGAGGTGCGCCCGGGTGAGATCTATGGGTTCCTGGGACCCAACGGGGCGGGGAAGACCACGACCATCCGGATTCTGGCGGGGCTGCTACAGCCCACGGCCGGGAGCGTGGCGGTCGGGGGGCACGACATGGTCCGGGAGCCGGACGCCGCCAAGCGGGCGCTGGGGTATATCGCCGACGAGCCGCACCCCTACGACCGGCTGACCGGGTTGGAGTTCCTCCTCACGCTGGCCGCGCTCTACGGCATCCCCCCGGGCGACCGGGAGCGGCGCGCCCGCGCCCAGCTGGAGTTCTTTGGGCTCACGGGGTGGGCGGACGAGCTGGCGGAGTCCTACTCCCACGGGATGCGCCAGAAGCTCATGATTGCGGCGGCCCTGCTCCACGAGCCGGCTGTCCTGATTGCCGACGAGCCGCTGGTGGGGCTGGACCCGGCCAGCGCGCGCAAGCTCCGCGACCTGTTCAAGTCGCTCGCGGCCTCGGGGAAGACCATCCTGTTGGCAACCCATATCCTCGAGATCGCCGAGAAACTTTGTGACCGGGTGGGGATCATGGGCCGGGGCAAGCTCCTGGAGGAGGGCTCGGTCGGGGAAATCCGCGACCGCCTCCGGCGTCCGGGCAGCAACCTGGAGGAGCTCTTCCTGGAGCTCACGGCGGGGGATTCGATGGGATCCGGGGAGATGGGCGCATGACCGCGCTGGCGACCCTGCTCGGCGTTCCCTTTCGGGCCGGGATCAACGGCCTGCGGCGGCCGGGGGCGCTGTCCTTGGCGCGGTGGGGCTTCCTGGGGATTGTGGGCACCGTCGTCCTGGGGCTGGTCTTCGGCTTGCTGGCCATGGTCTTCGCGTACTTCTTTAAACAGCCCGTCATCGGCCCCCTGCTGGTGTCCCGGATGTTCTCGATGGCCTTGCTTACCTTCTTCTTCATGCTGGTGTACTCCAACATCATGGCGTCCCTGTCCTCGCACTACCTCTCGCGCGACCTGCCCCTGCTGTTCGCCCTGCCGATCCGGCCGCTGGCCATCTTTGCCGCCAAGGCGGCGGAGGCGGTGGTGGGTTCCTCCTGGATGGTGGTGATGATGTGCGTGCCGCTGTATGCCGCCTACGGGGTGGTCCGGCATGCGCCCCCCGAATTCTACCTGCTCGCGCCGCTGGCCACGGTGCCCTTCCTGCTGATCCCGGCGGCCTTGAGCATGGCCCTCAACGCGGGGTTGATCTACCTCTTCCCCGTCCAGCGCATGCGTGAGATCATGCTGTTCTTCGGGACGATCGCCTTCACGGGGTCGGTGGTGGCGTTCCGGCTGATGGAGCCGGAGAAACTGGTCACGCAGGGGGATGAGATGAAGATCTTCGAGTTCATGAAACTGCTCGCGGCGCCCTCGGCGCCGTGGCTCCCGTCGGCGTGGGCGGCCGGGGCGGTGGTGGCGGCGGGGAACCTCGCCAACGATCCGCTGGCCTACTGGCTGCACTCGCTTCTCCTGTGGGGGGGCGCCGCGGCGGCGTGGCTGGCGGCCCTGGCGGTCGCGCACCGGACCTACCTGCCGGCGTGGCAGCACGCCCGGGAGTCCATGGGGGTCAGGCGGGGCGTGCGGCTGGCGACCCGGTGGCTCCCGCAGGGCGTCGGGCCATATGCGGCCATCGTGCTCAAGGACCTCAAGGTGTTCGTCCGTGAGCCGGCCCAGTGGGGGCAGGTCCTCCTGCTTTCGTCGCTGGTCCTGATCTATGTCTTCAACATCGCCAAGATCCCGAAGGAGATCGCCACCGGCCTGCGGAGCCTTCTCTTCTTCCTGAACCTGGGGTTCATCGGGCTGATCCTGACGGCGGTCGCGGCGAGGTTTCTCTTCCCGATGGTGAGCCTGGAGGGGCGGACCTTCGCTGTGCTCCGGCTGGCGCCCATTTCGATGCGCCGTTACCTGTGGGCGCGCGGTGCGGCGGGGTCGGCGCCGTTGTTTCTCCTGGCGGGGGCGCTGGTGGCGCTCTCGGCACCCATGCTCGGCGTGGACCGGTTCATGTCCGGCGTGGCCGCCCTTACGATGCTGGCCATCACGCTGGCGGTCTCGGCGCTGGCGGTCGGGTGCGGGGCCATCTTCGCCAAGTTCTCCATCTCCAACCCCGAGGAAATCGTCACCAGCCTCGGCGGGTTTGTCTTCATGGCGCTTTCGATGCTGTTCATCGTGGTGGTGCTCTGGCTGGAGTCCCAGCCGGTCCGGGTGTACTACTATGCCGAACTCTTCCGGAAGCCCTTCACGTCCGGCGGGATGGCGGCGGGGGTCGGGGTGGTGGTGGCCGGGCTGACCCTGGTCGTGGTCCGCGGGGCCGTGGGGGCGGGCGCCCGGTCGCTCGCGGGGCGCGACCTGTGACCCAGGGCCCGGCGGTCGCCGCCTCCGGTCTGATGCTCGGATACCGCGGGCGCGTGGCGGTGAACGGACTGACCCTGGAGGTGGCGCGGGGGGAGTTGTTCGGGCTGGCCGGCGCGAACGGGTCGGGCAAGTCCACCTTCCTGGCCGCGTTGTGCGGGATGCTGGAGCCCGCCGCGGGGGAGCTCCGGGTGCTGGGGCAGGCCATGCCCGCCCGGGCGGACGCCGTGCGTGCCAGGCTGGGGGTGGCGTTCCAGCACGCCTCCCTCGACAAGTTCCTCACGGTGCGCGAGAACCTCGTGACCGTGGGGCGGTTGTTCGGGATGGGGGGAAGCCGGCTGGATGGGGCCGTGGGAACCGCGCTGGCGCGGGCCGGGCTGGCGGACCGGGCGGATGATCGCGCGGGCACGCTCTCGGGGGGGCTGGCACGCCGGGCGGAGTTGGCGCGCGCGCTCCTGCACGACCCGGAACTCCTCCTGCTGGACGAACCCTCGGCGTCGTTGGATCCGGACGCCCGGCGCGAGTTCTGGGACCGGCTCAACCTTCTGCGACGGGGGAGCGCGCTGACGATCATCGTCGCCACGCACGACCTGGATGAGGCGGCGCGGTGTGACCGGGTGGCCGTGCTCGATGAGGGCCGCCTGCTGGCGCTGGACGTTCCGGGAACCCTGCGCGGACGGGCCGTGGCCCGCCCCCCGGGGCTCGAGGACCTGGTGGCGGGGCTCAAGGGAGGGGCGGCATGACCGTGGGCTGGTCGGCGGCACGCGCCATGGCGGTCCGGGAGATCCGGCGCTTCTACCGTCAGCCGGGCCGGCTGATCGGTGCCATCGGCACCCCGGCGGTGTTCTGGGCCCTGCTGGGCGGCGGATTCGGCCACTCCCTGGTGGTGCCGGGCGACGGCGCCCTGCGGTTCTTCTACCCCGGCATGGTGCTCCTGACCATCCTGTTCACGGCCGTGTTCGCCTCCCTGCCGGTGATCGAGGATCGCCGGGGGGGATTCCTGCGGGCGGCGTTGGTGACTCCGGCGCCGCGGGCCGCGCTGGCGCTGGGGCTGGCGGCCGGTGGCGCGATGGTGGCCGCGGCGCAGGCGGCCGTCCTCCTGCTCGCGGCCCGGCCGCTGGGCTACACCGTGGGTCCCCTGGGTCTGGCGGAGGCGGCCGCGGTGTGCGCGCTCCTCTCCGTCGGGTGTGCCGCGCTGGGGGTGGCGGCAGCCTGGCGGGCCGGCACCCCGCAGGCGTATCACGCCGTCATGAACGTCGTCCTGATTCCCGGCTGGCTCCTGTCGGGCGCGGTCTTTCCGGCGGACGGTGCGCAGGGCTGGGTCCGGCTGATGATGCAGGTCAACCCGCTCTCCTTCGCGGTGGCGGCCATCCGGCAGACCCTGGGTGACCCGCCCGTGGCCGCGGGGACGGCGTTTGCCTCCGTGACCGCCAATGTCGTGG
>JAHFSL010000623.1 GCA_023265785.1 Candidatus Coatesiibacteriota bacterium
GCCCTGGTCATCCCCACCTGGGTCCTCGACCCCACCCAGATTCCGGGGCACGCCGTGATGGCGGGCTCGCCCGTACCCGGGCGCGCCTTGCAGTCCTGGGAGGAACTGGCCGACCTCTCCCAGCGGGAGCGCAGTCTGGTCCTCAAGCCCTCCGGGTTCGGGCAGGATGCCTGGGGCAGTCATGGCGTGCGGTTTGGATCGGATCTCTCCCAGCCGGAATGGGCGGCCGCGGTTCGCCAGGCCCTGGCGGCCTTTCCCGAGCGCCCGTGGATTCTCCAGCCCTACCGGCCGGCCGCTGTGGAAAACATGTTCTTCTGGGACCCCGCTGCGGGGGCCGTGCGCGCCATGCCGGGCCGGGCCCGGCTCTGCCCCTACTACTTTGTCACGGGCGAAACCGAGGTCCGGCTTGGCGGCGTCCTCGCCACCGTGTGCCCCGCGGACAAGAAGGCCATCCACGGCATGCCCGAGGCGGTCATGGTGCCCTGCGGACCCGTGCGAGAATGAGCGCCGGCATGGACGACTGGAAACACCTGCTGTCGCACGGCGCCAATCACGCCGCGGAGTCCGGGGCCCCGGGTGACCCGGCAGCCCTCGCCCGCGCCGAGGCGGCGTTCCCGGTCCGGGTGAATGCCTACTACCGGGGCCTGATTGGCGGGCCCGACGACCCGCTGGGCCGCCAGGTGATCCCGTCCGTCGCCGAGCTGGACGACCCCGGGGGGGTGGCCGACCCGTTAGGCGAGGACGCCGACATGCCCGTTCCCCACCTGGTGCACCGGTACCCTGACCGTGTCCTCCTGTTGGTGACCTACCAGTGTGCGGTGTACTGCCGGTTCTGCACCCGCAAGCGTACGGTCGGCCGGTTGCCCACCCCCACGGAGGCCGAGACCCTGGCCGCCGTGGACTATATCCGAACGACCCCCCGGGTGCGCGATGTCATCGTGTCCGGCGGCGACCCGTTCCTGCTCTCGGATGACCGGCTCTCGCACATCCTGGGGCTCCTGCGCGCCGTTCCCACGGTGCAGATCCTCCGGGTGGACAGTCGCGTCCCCTGCGTCCTGCCCCAGCGGGTCACGGAGAACCTGTGCCGGGAGTTGGCGCGCCACCACCCGGTCTATGTCAACACCCATTTCAACCATCCGCGCGAGGTGACGCCCGAGGCCAAGGCCGCCTGCGAGCGGCTGGTGGACCACGGCATCCCGGTGGGCAACCAGACCGTCCTGCTCAAGGGCGTGAACGACAATCCCGCCACCGTCAAGGAGCTGGTCCAGCGCCTGCTCGCCATCCGGGTCAAGCCCTACTACCTGTACCAGTGCGACCCCGTGCAGGGCACGGCCCATTTCCGCACCAGCGTCGCCAAGGGGCTGGAAATCCTTGCCGCCCTGCGGGGGCACACCTCCGGCATGGCGGTCCCCACCTATGTGATTGACGCGCCCGGTGGCGGCGGCAAGGTGCCGCTCCTGCCCGAGGGCGTGGTGGCCATGTCCGACGAGCGGGTCGTGGTGCGGAATTTCGAAGGGAAGCTCTTCACCTACGAGACCGGCGATGCGCACGCCGCGGTGAAATAAGGTAAGATTTCCACCACATGACCCGGAACGCGTCCCTCATCGCCGCCCTGGGAACCTGCCTGGCCGCGGCCGGGTGCGGCGATAATGTCAAACACGAATTCACGGTGAATCCGGAGCTCCGGAAAGCCCCGGTCCGCTCCCTGATCGTGCTCGACCCGGTCGTGGCGCGCAAGGTCAAGCGCGTCCGCCCGGATGATTTTTTCCACATGAAGCCTGACCGGGTCGCCGTCACCGCCCAGCGGGTCCGCGACGCCCTGACCGCCGGGTTTTCCGCCAGCCTGACCGTGGACACCACCTTCGTCCCCGCCGAGGCCACCCGGGCGTGGGCGGCAGAAATCGGTGATGATTTGGCCCGCAGCCGCGTCCCTCTCGCCGTCGAGCCGCATCCGATGGCCGCCGAGGCCGTCCTGCTGACCGGGGTGCAGTTGTTCGGGTGGGAGCATGTGGAGATCCAATGGCAGTTTCTCTGGTTCACCCGCCGGTCCATCGGGCCCCCGAAGGTCCTGCACAATGTCAAACTCGCGGTCATCCTGGTCAACCCGCGGACGGGCGAGGTCCTGATGGACGGGCTCGAGGGCCAGGAAGACACGACCAGCGAG
>JAHFSL010000624.1 GCA_023265785.1 Candidatus Coatesiibacteriota bacterium
AGGCTGAATCCCGGCCCCGAGGTCGCCGTCATCGCACGCGCCCCGCCGACCGAGGCGCCGATGATCGCGGCAATACTGCCCAGCTCGTCCTCCATCTGGGCGAACACGCCGCCGGCGGCGGGCAGGCGGGTGACCAGGTGCTCGGCGATCTCCGTGGACGGCGTAATGGGATATCCCCCGAAGAATTTCAGCCCTGCGGCGAGCGCGCCCTCCGCACAGGCGTGATCACCCGAGATGAACTGGAGCTGGCCACCGTTCGCGCCCACCATGCGCCTCAGCCCGTCCGCGCCGGTGTCGTCTCCACCGGCTCCGTGAAGATCGCCATCTCGGGACAGACGAGAGAGCAGAACTGGCAGTGGACGCATTCCCCGTCCTTGCCCTCCGCCACCTCCGGGTAGTGGTAGCCCTTGGCGTTGCCCTCACGCGACGCCACCAGGACCTCCTGCGGGCAGAACTCGATACAGTAATTGCAGGCCTTGCACCGGGCGGGAATGACAAGTACCCGGCCGCGCGGCACGCGGGCCGTCGCCAGGTTGACCGGCCGGCGCGGGGTGCGGAGGGCGGCGCCGACGGTGGTGTCCATCCACCTGAACCGTACACCCCACCCTCACCCCGGATCATGACGCAGATCATGTCCCGTTTCTCTCCATCGGCCCCCTCCCCGATTGTGGAGCGGCCCGCTCCACGAACCCGCCCGCGCGATGATCGATCAGGCGGCGGGACGACGGACGGTCTTCAGGTTCACGAACTCCAGCAAGCCCTCTGGGCCCAATTCCCGGCCCCAGCCGGACGCCTTGATTCCCCCGATCGGGAGCCGGGCGTCGGAGACCACGGCCAGGTTGACGACGCAGGTTCCCGCCGCGAGCCGGAAGGCGGCGATCCGGTCGCCGCGGCGGACATCGCGGGTGAACACCGCGGCCCCCAGTCCGAACGGGGTCGCGTTGGCCAGCCGGATCGCGTCCGCCCCGTCGCGCGCCGGCACGATCGCCGCCACCGGGCCGAAGGTTTCCTCGTCGAAGGCAGCCATGCCGGGACGGACCCCCGCCAGCACGGTCGGCGGGTAGAACGCCCCCGGCCCCGGCGGCACGCGCCCACCCAGCAGGAGCCGGGCGCCGGCCCGCACGGAACGGCCGACCTGGCCGTGCAGGACGTCGCGCAGATCGCGGCGGGCCAAGGGTCCCAGCGCGGTGGCCGGGTCAAGCGGGTCACCGGACCGGATGGCGGCCATCCCCGCGACCACCCGGGTGGTGAACGGCGCCAGGACGCGCCGGTCGACGATGAACCGCTTTGCCGCCACGCAGGACTGGCCGCCATTGACCAGCCGCGCCGCGACACAGGTCCGGGCCGCCAGGTCCAGGTCGGCATCCCGGAGGATGACATAGGGGTCCGACCCGCCCAGTTCAAGGACGGTCTTCTTGAGCGCCGCCCCGGCCGCGGCGGCGACCTGCCGGCCGGCCTCGGGACTGCCGGTGAACGCCAACCCCGCGATCCGTGAATCGCTGATGAGTGCGGACGCGCGCGCGCCGGGCACGAGCACGACCCGGAACAGGCCGCGGGGTGCCCCCGCCTCGCGCCAGATCCGGTCCAGCAGGAGTGCGCACCCGGGGACGTTGGACGCCGGCTTGACAAGAACCGTGTTCCCCGCAGCCAGCGCCGGACCGGCGCACCGGACGACCTGCCAGAAGGGAAAGTTCCAGGGCATGACCGCCAGGACGACGCCGAGCGGCTCGTGCACAAGCCGGTCGCGCGTCGCGCTCCCCCGCTCGGAGAGGTCCCGGGGCGCCAGCCAGCGGGGAGACCGGGCGGCAAAGAACTCGAGTGTGACGGCGCACTTCTCAATCTCCGCCAGTCCCTGCGCCACCGGCTTGCCCATCTCGAGCGCCATGAGCCGGGCGGCCTCCGTCCGGTGCGCACGGAGTCCCCGTGCCACCCGGCGCAGGAGGGGCGACCGGGCGGCGGGGGACAGTGCCCCCCAGGCGGCCGCGGCGCGCACTGCGGCGTCCAGCGCCCGGTGGACCGCAACACGCGGCGTGGGCGGATGGGCCGCCAGCCGGCGGTCCGTTGCGGGATTGACCGGGAGGAACCTCACCGCGAGGTCCGGACGCCCCGCCGGGGGCATCCCGGGCGGAGTGCGCACCGCGAGCACCATGGCGAGACCGGCCG
>JAHFSL010000152.1 GCA_023265785.1 Candidatus Coatesiibacteriota bacterium
GGTCACCGCAATCCATTGCCCCGTCTCAACCGACCCGGGAGTGACCGCCAGGGCCGATGTCAGCGCAGCCGGGGTCACCACCGTGACGGACACGGAGGCGGCCGCCTCGTCCGGGGTGTCGCTGATCGCGGTCGCTGTGAACGAGAGCGGCCCGAGCCCGTTGACGCTCACGGTCCATTCAAAGAGGGCGGTGTCACCGTCGGCCAACAGGGGCCAGGGGGCGGGGGGCGGACCGACCGGGGTGACATCCCCCTCGTTGACGTCCAGGAAGGGGTCGAGATTGTTCTCATCTGCGCCAGTCGTGTTGGTGACCGCGAGGGAGATCGTGACCCATCCGCCCACCTCAACCGGGTCCGGGCTCGCCGTGGCCAGGCCTGAAAACGGCGGCGCGGCATGGGCCAACCCGGCCCCGAGCGCCAGGAGGACGCTCAGGGCAGACGCCGCCCCGCAGAGGATCTTTCGGGACGGAACCGGCAATCTCTTCAAGCCGCCAAGCAAGGGATATAGATTATGTCACGCGATTCCCGGCCCGGCGACCTATTCCGAAAGCGCCGGCAGGACTCCCAGACCAAGCCGGCGCGCGGTGAGCGCGGCGGCGAGCAGTCCGGCCGAAACCGCCACGACGCCCCAGTCAGCGGCCCGCATCCGAAGCACAAGATATGGGACCCGGGGGCGGGTGGACCCGAACCCCTTGGCGTCGAGGGCCCAGGCCATCCGGGTGGCGGAACGAAGGGTCACGGCGAGGATCGGAATGAGCAGGGGCACATACCGGCGGGCGCGGGTCAGCGGGCTCCCCTCGTCGAACCGCAAGCCGCGGAGGCGCTGGGCCTCCACGACATGGCCCGCCGAGGCCAGGAGGGCGGGCACCAGCCGCAGGGTGAGCCCGAGCGAGAAGACGACCGGGTACGGAACCCCCAAGCGCTCAAAGGCTGCCAGCACCTCCTCGGGCCGGGTGACCAGCAGGAGGAGCAGGCCCGCCAGGAGCATGGTGGACAACCGCAGGCCCATGGCGATGCCGTAGATCCAGGCGGCGGCCCCGCCCTGACCGCGGGCGGTCAGGAACAGGGGCCACAGGAGAAAGGAAAGACCGCCGACCACCATGATAATGAACAGCCCCACCAGGTAGGGCTTGAGCACCCGCGCGGCGGCCGCAACCGCGAGCAGGCCGACGAAGGGAGCGACCAGCCAGAGCGGCTGACTGAGGCACAGCAGGGCGCCGGCGCACGTAGCCAGAGCGACCAGTTTGGCGCGCGGATCGTACCGGTGCAGGGCCGAGTCGGTGGCGCGGTAGAGGAAGAGCCTCATGCGCCCGTCCGGCGGCGGCGCGTGAGGGCCCCCGTCAGTTCGTCGGCGAAAAGCGCACCGACCTCGAGCCGGTTGGCCAGCATCGCGGCAGGCGGCGGGGCGAGCGCGAGCCCGGCGAGGTCGCGTTCGCGCGCGAACACTTCGGACGCGGGGCCGTCCAGCACAATCCGGCCGCGGGACACCACCGCGACCCGGTCGGCATACTCGGCGGCGGCCCACATGGCATGGGTGATCAGCACGACGGTCATGCCGTCCCGGTTCAACCCGCGGATGAAGTCCATCATGGTCCGGGCCTCGGCGGCATCCAGTCCCGTGGTCGGCTCGTCGAACACGATACCGCGCGGCCGGTACGCGAGCAGGGAGGCCACGGCCAGCCGCTCCCGCTCGCCGCGTGTCAGGGCGAAGGGATCCTCCTCCTCCCGCCCGGCCAGCCCGACGGCCGCCAGGGCGGCACCGACCCGCTCCCCCAGCTCCGCACCCGCCAGCCCGAGGTTGCGCGCGCCAAAGGCCACTTCCTCGCGCACCGATTCGGCAAAGATCTGGTGGTCGGGGTTCTGGAACACGTACCCGGCCAGGCGAGAGAGCGCGGCGGCGCCCCACGCGGCCGCCGGCCGACCGGCTACCCGGACCGTCCCCTGCCGTGGCCGGATGAGCCCCACCGCGTGCTTGGCCAGGGCCGTCTTGCCCGAACCGTTCTGGCCGAGCAGGGCCACGCACTCGCCTTCGCGCACCGTGAGCGAGACGTCGAACAGGACCGCGGGGGCACCCGGGTAGCCCGACGTGACGCCGTCGAACTCCAGGAACGGCGGTGCCGGGCGAGCGGTCCCCTCGCCGTGAATTCCCGGGTGCGCGGCGTCGCCGTCCTGCCCCGTCCCTGGCCCGAAGCCCGCCGCACGCAGGGAGGCGGCGACCGCCTCCAATCCGGGGTACGGCACCGCCACACCCAGCGCGACGGCCACCCGGGCCGGAGCCCATTCAGGCAGGCCGAGCGCGGCCGTGCGGGCCGGGTCCGCGAAGACCGCACCGGGCGGGCCGAGGTGGGCCAGCCGCCCGCCGTCCAGGACGAGCAGGAGGTCCGCGGCCAGGAGCGCCGCCGGATCGTGCTCCACGAGAAGAATCGTGTGCCCGAGTCGCTTGAGGCGCGTGACCACATCCAGGACGCGTTGCTTGCCCTCCGGATCCAGGTCGGTCAGCGGTTCGTCCAGGACCATGACCGGCGGCTCCAGCGCCGCGGCGGCGGCGATCGCCAGCCGCTGTTTTTCGCCCCCCGACAGTTCGGCCGGCACGCGGTCGCCGAACCCCGTGAGCCCCGTCAGCGCGAGCGCCGCGGCCACGCGGTCCCGCTGGGCGCGCGGGTCCAGCCCGGCATGCTCGAGCGGGAAGGCGACCTCCAGTTCGCCCGAAGAGGAGACCAGGTGCGACTCAAAGTCCTGGAACACCACCCCCACCTCATGCGCGCGGTCCCGGGGCGGGCCGGCAGGCCGGCCCGCAACCAGGACCTCGCCGGAGAATACCCCCCGGACCAGGTGCGGAATCGTTCCGTTCACGCAGAGCGCGAGCGTGGACTTGCCCGCGCCGTTGCGACCGGCGACGGCGCACAGCGTACCGGCCGGCAGGGAGAAACTGATATCCGTCAGCGCCGCCATCGGCGCCCGTGCGCCGCCAGGCACATCCCGCCGGGGCCACGCAAAGGCGACATGCCGGAACTCCACCAGGGACGCGAGGGCGGCGCTCAAAGTGTCCTATGGTATCCTTATCGTGATGGGGACGCAGGAGATGCGGCGCTCGGCCGCCCCGTGGCTGGTGGCGTGCGCGCTGGCGATTCCTGCTTCGGGCGTCCATGCCATCGGCCCCAACGCCATGGACTGGCATGACGGCACCGTGGACACCCTGTCCGCCAAGGTTCCCGTCACGGTCCCGACCTCCCTGCACCTGAACGCGGTTCACGGGCGATCCCGGCCGGACATCCCCAATTCGACGAGCAGGAACTATGTTTTCGCGGTGGGCGACGGCGGCACGATCCTGTACTACGGATCCAGCAGCGTGTGGGTGGACCTGACCAGCAAGAATCCCGCCGGCACCGAGAATCTTCACGATGTCTACATCCTTCCGACCGCCAACATCCTCGTGTCGGGTAACCAGGTGGCCGGGTTCATCGTGGGCGACCACGGAACGGTTCTCCGGATCATCGAAAACACCCCGGGAACCTTCACCTTCCAGTGCGACAACTGTCCCGGCGCGGCCTGCAGCGGTGGCGGAGGGGCCCTCAATGCCTGTTCGACCCTCTTCGACATCTTCGCCGTGGACGACACCTCCAACGCGACCTCGCTCTTCGTCGTCGGGCAGGCCATGTCCACGCCCCCCGATACGGTGCCCCCGACCTTCGGCAACGGCCCGGTCATCCTGTATTGGAGCGGGTCGGCCAAGACCTGGTCCCGGTTGACCGGGGGCGCCTCGATTCCCCCCGGCGCCCCGTTGACCTACGATGCCACCGGCTGGCCCACCAATACCCAATACAACGTGCCACGGGCGGCAGCCCACACGGGCATCATTACCAGGTCATTCTCCCCATCCACCCCTCTTGCGGGCGGCATCATGGACAGTTTTGGGTATCACAACGACTTGCTGTTCAGCACCTCGATCAGCGGACTGGTGAATTGGTCCCGTTGGAATGCGGTGGACGCCATTTGCCCCTCGGCCCCCTACACGGGCACCGAATACGCCCCCTCGTTCAACAAGGCGCTGAATTACGGAAATTGGGCGATCGTTGGCGGCGATGTGGACGCGTGCACCACCTTCCCTTCGATGCTTAACAACAAGGCCGGCGTTCCCAGCTTCATTTACGGGTGGAACCAGTCCAACTCGGAGCCGCTCCGGGTGATCGAAACCGGCAACGGTGCGACGGGGGGCCTCAGCGCGTCCAAGGACAACACCTGGGGCTGTGTCCGGGGCCTTGATGCCCTCCCCTCCTGGGGGTATGGCATCGGAGTGGGTGCCGCCCGCTCGGGGGGGGCGGACTTCTACGACTCCCAAAACGGGGCGGCAAATGAAGCGTTCTTCATTCGGCTTGACTGGACCGACCTGGTGCATCTGCCCTATCCCGAGTACGATCCGAGCCCTGCGCCCATCCTGAATACCGTGAGTTCCTGGAACTCCAAGTGCGTCTGCGCCGGCTATCCATTCCCCATGACCTGGCCGGGACCCATGAATTCAGCCTTCATCAGCGGCTACAACGAAGCCTGGGCCGTGGGCGAACCAAATCCGATTTCCGCCGGGAGCCAGATCCTGCACTGGCTCGGGCCCTCCGTTCCCGCCGCGAAGCTCGTCGCCAGCCTCACGGCCAGCCCCCCGGTGCCCTGGGCTGTCGGACAGTGGGTGGACATCGTCTTCACCGTGACCAATGTCGGCGCGGCCCCGCCCGCCACGCCCGCCGGGGTGGCCAATTTCAACAGTGCGATCGCCCTGGCACCGTCCTCGACCACTTTCCTGACCCTCGTGGGAGGTCCCATCTGCTCAGCCACCTACCTTTCGTGCCCCACCTCCCTGCCGGGCGGGTCGTCGGTGTCCTTCACGTGGACCTTCAGCGTGAACGGCTGTGCCCTCAATGCCGCGCTGTCCGCCACGGTAACCGGGAAGGATCTCCTGGCCGGCACCAACTTGAGCGCCACCTCGTTGATGGTGCTCTCCTCGGGAAACCTGTCCGCGAGCCTCTGGTCCGCCCACTCGCCCGCCTCGCCGGCACCCGGCACCCTCGTGACCTACACGCTCACCGTGAGCAACACCGGCAACGTGACGATCACGAGCCTGACGCTCACCGACACGGGTCCGGCAGCCCTGTCGAGTTGGAATCCGCTGGTCGCCAACGGCATCACGCCGACGCTGTCGTGCACCGGCACCTCCTCCACCCTGATGATCTGGAGCGGCGCGCTCGCCGCGTTCCCCCCGGGCACCTCCGTCGTATTCCAGTGGACGGCCATCCTGCCGCTGTGCACCGGCGCGACGCTGAACAACCGGCCGCTGGTCACGGTGAGTGCAGGATGCGGGTCGCCGGTGAGCAAGCTGGCGGTCGCCAACGGGGACCTCTACACCCAGCCCGGATCGGTGGGCGTCTCCCTGGCCCTCAGTGCGACGTCCACGGGGGCAGGGGCCGTGGCAGGATCCACGGTGGCGTTTACGCTCACGGTGACCAATACGGGGAGCCCCACGATCACCGACCTGGAGGTCGTGGACACCCTCCCGGCCGGCGTCATCCTCAATCCCAATCCCCCCGCCACCGTGCCCGCCGGGTTCACCGTCGCCGTCATCCCAACGGCCTCCTCCACCCTGCTTGTCTGGACGGGATCCGGACTCACCTTCACCTCGAGCACGTATGTCGCCTTTGATTGGAGCGGGGACGCCTTCACCACGTGCGGCGGATCGGTCACCAACCGGGCGCGCGCCGTGGCGCTGGCCGCTTGCGGCGCCGGGTCCGCCGCCTCACCCGCCGACAGTTTCACCCTCCCGGGCCCGCTGGCCGCCAGCATGAGCGTCACAAGCCGGCAGGACATCCCGGGCCGGTACAAGCTCACGCTGGTGATGACCGTGACCGACACGGGCATCTCCTGGGTCAACAACCTGCGGCCCGTCTCCCTGACGCTGGCGCCCAACAACAACGATTCGATCCTGCTCACCGGGCCGTCCTCGGCCACCTTCTGGGCGCTGGCTCCCTACCCGGCCTGCGTCCAGGGAACGGCCACCCCCAACGCCTCGGACAACTGCACCCGCATCCAGGATCCCAATACGGCTTGCGCCGCCACATTTACCTGGACCTATCTCACCACCGCCACCTCGCCCGTCAAGTTTACCGGGCTCGTCCAGGGCGACATCTGCCCGCCGCCGGCACCTCCCCCCCCGCCCGGGGTGCCCTGGCCCCCCTGCGACATCCCCTGCACGTCCACCGTGACGGGCGGGACCGCGTGTACGACCACGGCGGCGGCGACCACCTGGTTCACCGATTCCGGGGAGGTCGGGGAATTCACCCTGGACCGCAACCTGTTCCGCGGGCGCACCGAGACCGTGAAGGCCGCCTGGGAACTGCGGGAAAGCGGCAATGTTGAGG
>JAHFSL010000625.1 GCA_023265785.1 Candidatus Coatesiibacteriota bacterium
GCATCCCAGAAACGGCATCCAGAGACTGTTCCCGTCGAGATCGGCTGATTTCACGTACCCCCAGGCCAACGCGAGGGGGTCCCACCGGAAGATATGGGCGGTCGTCACCTGGGCGGCGTCGAACACGCCGGTGTCAGGCGCCACCCCCGTGTTGATGACCACCCAGGACTCGCCGACGGCCGGCGCGGCATTGGTGTTCTGGGTCCGGCGATAGCTATAGAGCACCGTCCCGGAAAAATTGAGCAACGACGACGGAATATAGGTTCCGGCGTCGCCGTACCACCCCAGACCCGGCATCAGCATCCAGAGCAACGGCGCGTTTGAGACGAGTTTGTACAGCGCTGCATTGGGATTGTTCGGAGCGCTCGCCAGCCACGAATACTGGGCGGGTGCCCGTTCGGCCGCGCACCCGCCATAGCCGCCGTCGACGAAGCCGCCGGCGCAGGCCCCGGCGAAGTTCGCGATGGGCGCGCTGATGCCCCCCACCGTGGCAAACCCCGCGCCGTCCGTGTAGAGTTTGCGCAGTTCGAACGCGGTCGCCCGGTTGAGAGGCCAGAAGTTGATGACGAGTCCGCCACCATTCTGGCCGGAGGCCTCGCCGACATAGGAAAAATAGGTCGTGCGGAGCACGATCAGCGCCTGGTGCACGAATCGCCGCGAGGCTCGCGCGTTCCCGCTGCCGCCGACCGTCCCGGGGGCGCCCAACGCCAGCATGCTGACCCGGTTGGTGGCCGTGGCGCCGGGGGGAGCGCCCGTGGGATTGACGCGCGCCTTCCACCGCATCTCAAGCGTCAGCCCCGGGGGCATGTCGAGTTTCCATGTGAGGATCGTCGCGCCGCCCGCCACCACCCGGCCGGGCGAGGCCGCGGCACACCCGGTTGGCGTCATCGTCCACCCGGTACACGGGTCGTCCAACCCGTATCCCGGCGTCCACACATCCAGCTGCGGCGGCACGGTGTCCCACAAATTCACGTTCCACCAGGTCTTGGACGCGGCGTTCAGGACGAACACCGAGTAGGTCACTTCGTCATCGACATACCCGATCCGGGAAGCGAAGAGAACATCCTGGTCCGACACCATCCACATCAGATACCGGCGCACGGCAACATCACTCGTGTTCGTCGGCATGGTTGGCGGTCCGCACCCCGAACCACGGAACTCCACGGTGGCGGCGTTGGCGATCCGGGAGCCTTCCACCGCCCCCAGATCTCCGCTCCCCGGTTCGAAGGATTCGCCATTCCCCCAATCCGGGGTCAACCGGAACGTGACGCTCCCCGAGGGCCCTCCCGCCACCGGGGCGCCCGGGAGCGTCCAGCGCAACCGCGGCGGCGGCCCGGGATCAGGATCCCACAGCACGTCCGGTGCCGGCACACCGCTCCCGGCCACATAATGCGTGTCCGGCGGCAGGGTGTCCGTGATCACCACATTGGTCGAAGCCACGCCGGGACGACCGTAGAAGATGGTGTAGGACACGGGATCTCCCGGCGCCACGATGTCGCGGTCCGCCGTCTTGAGGGCGTACCGAATCACCTTCTCGACGCCCCAAAGGACCGCCTCATTGTCATACGGCACATCAAAGCCGCAGGCATCCCACAATCCGCCAGGCGACCCCGGGTCCAGAATGTCGTCGAATCCGATTCCGAGCTTGACGGTAGCCCCATCGGTGGGGCAGGAGCCCACATCCGCGAAAACCGACAAGCGCGCGAAGCCAGCGCACTCGGCACCGGGATCCTTGCTCCACGGAATGCTCCCGGCCCAGGTCCAGGCGGGACGTGGAACGGCCGAAGAATCCGTCCAGATCCCCGCGTAGGTCAGAGTCTCCCACTGGTCCGTCTTGCCGCACACCAGATTGAAGTAGACGGCGGTCACATCTCCCAAGGGCCCCCCCGACGCACTGCCATAATTCAGGATCGTGAGACCGGCGATGGGGCAGTTCGTGTCGGGCGCGCAGGTGATGTCGTCACAGATCTCGATCGTGAAGTCCGCCGCCTTGGCCATCCGCCAGTTCGGAAAATACGTGGTCAGGAAATCCGTGGAGGCGTCTGCCGAAAGATCGATGAGCCCGTCGGCGCGGACCGGCGAAGCCGCTGCCACCCACAAGAACGCCAGGAGTCCCAGGAGATTCAGGTGATGACCCTTCACATCGCGGTGCCGTGCAGATA
>JAHFSL010000153.1 GCA_023265785.1 Candidatus Coatesiibacteriota bacterium
CGCGGGGATTGGGCTGACCCGGGGGCGCCTGCGCGTGGATTACGCCATCAGATTCTCGTCAACCTTCGACCTGCCGCACGCCCTGAGTCTGACCCTCGCCCTCTATGTGCTGCGCGCCAGCCGATCGCGCCAGATGGTGACGAGACCCGCCGCGGCGGCGTCCCAGGTGAACCGGCGGAGTGCATTGGTGCGGCCCAGAGTCCCGTAGTGACGCCGCAAAGCGTGTGAGGCGGTGAGCCGGTCCAGGGACCGGGCCAGGGCGAAGGGATTTCGCTCGGGGACCAGCAGGCCGTTCCGCCCGACGACCCACGGGATTTCGCCGGACCGGGATCCGACCACCGGCACGCCGGAGAGCATGGCCTCCGGCAGGGTGCGGGCGAACTGTTCCTTCCAGGCCGGCCAATCAGGTGGCCGCGAAATCGCCGGGTGGGTGTAGATATCCATGGCGGCGTAGACACCGGGCATGTCGCGGTTGGGCACGGACCCGGCCCAGGTGATCCGGCGGGTGATACCAAGTCGTGCGGCATGGGCCCGCTCCGCGTCCTGCTGGGGGCCGTCGCCGGCGATGAGCAACCGATGCGACCGTCGCATCCGTGCCGAGGCTTCGAGGAGCACCTGAAGGCCCTTGCCCAGGTTCATTCGGCCGACCCAGCCGATGACCGGGGCGCCGCGCCCCATCCGGCGGCGCCACGGCGAGGGACGACCTGGCCTGAATTCCCCGGGGTCCACGCCGAAGGGCTGGATTGGGATTTCGCCCCGGACACCACGGCGGCGCAGGACCGCACGCGCGCCGGGCGAGTAGGCCACCGCGCCATCCACGCTGCGCAGGACCAGCCGCTGCAGGAGTGGCCAGGGCCAGCGGTATTCGGTCATGAGATTCTAGACCGTTTCAATGAGCAGGACGGCCCGCCGGGCGAAGATTCGGCTGGCGAGGACCGACGTGACGGAAACCGCCATGGCGGCCTCGCCAACGGCGAGGTGAATCAGGTCAGGCCGGAACCGTCGCAGATGAAGCGGAAGGTCAAGGTAGAAGTGGTGGCCGAGATGCCCCGTCCACACGGTCCGGCCCGGCACCAATCGGTACGAAGACGCTGACCGGGGGTCGCGGCGGGCGATGGGTCGGGACAGGCGCCATACCGCCTGGCGATCCTCAACCCGGGGGAGGGTCAGGACCAGGAGGTCCAGGCCGGGCTGCCGGATCATGGCCTCGAATAGGGGTCGATTGTGGGGGTCTGTCGCCGCATGCCAGATGAACAGCACTTTCATGGGGGGAAATCCATGATCCCCAACCGGCCTGACCGACCGGCTCGGGATGATGGGGGCACACCGGCCGTCCTGCGCGCCGGCATTGACGGGGGCCGGAAGCGGGGGTAGTGTAGGCGCGGTGAAACTCCAGATGGCGTTGGTGATGCTGGCCGTGGCGTCCGCGGGGCGGGCGGCGGTTGGCGGGGCGCTCGAAGACTCGCCTTCGGCCCGGTGGGCCGGCATGGGTGGGGCGGCGCGCGCGGCCGCAACCGACGCGCACGCCGGGCTCCTGAACCCCGCGAATCTCGCCGCGCAGGGGCCGGTCACCTGGCAGGTCGCCAGCCGCCTTTCGCTGGCCACGCTGGACCGCACGACGGGATCCCTCGCCGCATCCTTCCAGTCCGACCGGAGCGGGACGTACGCGGTGGCCTGGGTCCATCGCGCGACCGCGGGGCTGGAGCGGGTGGACGACCAGGGCAACCTGTCCGGAACGGAGTCCTCTTCCGAGGACGCGCTCGCCGTGTCGGGGGGGTGGGCCCCCCTGTACCGGGTCCGGGCGGGCATCACGGCGAAACTCCTGCATCACGCCCTGATGGGGTATGCCGGCACGGGAGGCGCCGTGGATGCCGGGGTGACCCTCCTGCCGTGGCTGGGAACCGACCTGGTGCTTGCCCTGACGGGGGAGAATCTGGCGGGGGCGGTGCACTGGGATACCGGTGCGGCCGATGTTCCCGCCCGGGCGCTCGCGGTGGGTGCGGGCTGGCGGACCTGGCGCGAACGGATCCTGGTGACGGCCGATGCCGTCCAGCGGCAGGCCCGGGCTGGCGTGGAACTCCATGGCGGCGCGGAGGTGTGGCCGGTCCCCATGGCCGCGGTGCGCGCTGGCTGGGACAACGGCCGGCTGGCCGCGGGCGCGTCGTACCGGCTCAAGCCCTACGAATTCGACTATGCCTTCGCCTTCGATCCTGACCGGCTGAATTCCCGGCACGAAGTCTCCTTCCAGCTCGTCTTTTAGGCTGACCCCGGGCACCGGGGCGGCGCCGGGCCGGTTGCTACACTGGATCGCGATGAACCGGATGCGGCCCCGCTCCCGGATCCCCGTTCTTCTTGTGGCGACATTCCTGGCCTCGTGCGGGGGGCGCGAGCGGGTGGCCCAGAGGCTGGGGGATTCTCGCCACTGGCATCTGGAACGGGTCACCACCTCCGCCCTACCCGCGTGGCTCCTCCGCTGGCCGCTGGTGGCGCGACTGGCCGCCGACGAGCGGTGGTGGTTCGTGTCCCCCACCGGGGAGCGGTCCTTCCTGCGGTTGATGGACTATGTTTCGGCCGACGCGCACAGCCCCGCCGATTATATGAAGGTCGCTGTCGCCAATGTCCAGGCGTGGGGCTTCAACGGATTCGGGTTCGGCACCGCCTGGGGGAAGTGGAGCGATGAAAAAAGCGGCCTGCCAAATATTGACCATGTGGATTTCAGTTCGTGGGGGTGCGACATCTGGAAGGGCGTCTTCGAGGGGTGGCACGCCGACCTCGTGGACCAGGCCGTGGCCTCCGAGGCGAAAGGTCTCAAGGATCGGACGGATGCCCTGGGACTTCTCTGGGAATACTCCGGCGCGGGCAATCCCCGCAAATTGCTGATGGCGTATGCCTCCTGGGACGCCGACTCCCCGACCAAGCAGGCGCTCGTGGCCATCGTCCGGAAGCGGTGCGGCAACGACCTGGCCCGCCTGCACGAGCGCATGCCGACCGTCCGCGATTTTGAGGCGCTGGCGGCCAAGCGTGACTGGGACCAGTACGAGCAGATGGACGGGGACGCCGAAGAATTGGCCGCAGCGCTCTGGGCCAAACAGGGTGCCATGGCCGCCGCCTCCATGCATGCGCGGACGCCGCAGTATCTCAACCTCGGGCCGGTCATCAGCGACCAGACACCGCTTTCCATCGTCAAGGCGCTCGCCCCGTATGTGGACGTGTTCTCCTATGACATGACCACCCCGGACGGGCGCCTGCCGCGCCGGTACCTCGAGGAGGCCTCACGCCTTTCGGGCCGGCCGATCATGATCGTGGACTTCGGGATGACGCTCAAGATCTCGACCCGGTCCCGGCCGGGCGTGGAGACGGAGGCTGGCCAGGCAATCTGTTACCGGCGGACGGCCGGGGCCGCAGCCGCCCTGCCGTTCATGGTGGGGGTGTCGTGGGCGGGGTATGACGACACCGAGTCGCAGGCCTGGGGCTTTCTCGATCGGACGGGGGCCCAACGGTCGGTCCTCATTTCCACCGCCCGCGAAACCAACGCCCATCTTGATGAGATCCACCGGGCGGGCGCGGGGGGGTTCGCGGCGGACTATTTTGAGGAGGACCGGTTCGCCGGCGGCCGCCCCCGGCAGGAAGTGGACCGCCTGCCCGCCACGCTGCCCGTGGACGGGGAGCTGGCCAATTGGCCCACGCAGGGGTTCTGGTTCAAGGAGGTCAAGCTGACGCGGGATCTGGACCCCGTGGTCTTCCTTGGCGCGCGTATCGGCTGGGACGACGAGGGGCTGGTGCTCGGGTTCCAGGTCCGGGATGATGCGGTGGAACTGCTCGACCCGCGGGTGTACTGGCGGGAGTCGGATTACATTGAGGTCTTCCTGGACGGCTCGGGCAAGCGCCCGGCCGCGTGGTCCCCGGCGTGTTACCACCTGGTACTCCTGCCGCGCGGGGGCGGGGCGGATGGCGCGGACGCCCTCGCGCTGGCCATGCACCACCCGGGTGACCGGCTGGCGGCGCCCTCGTATGATTTTCGGACGGTTCGGATCGCCTCCTCCTTCTTCCGGGGCGTCCGGGAATTCAGCCAGTCGGTGTCCATCGGTCGGCTGGTCCACACCACGCGGGTGGCCCTGCCGGAATCCGCCTGGAAATTGTGCGCCAAAGTCCCGTGGTCCCTGCTGGGGGTGACTCCCAAGCCCGGGGTGCGGCTGGGCTTCAACCTGATTGCGCACCGGATGGGTCAGCGGGAGGAGGACGCCTTTTGGGCCATGCCCCGCGTGGCGGAGGGCATGACCTCGCCGCGCACCTGGGGCGAGCTGGTCCTCAAGGACCCGCCGAAGTGACGACCGGGGGCGGGAGGCCCTGGGCGATGGCGGCCTGGCTTGTGGCTGGTGCGGCCGCCGCGACACCGCCGGGCACAATCCTGCTGGAGGATTTCGACCACGCCCACCCGACCCTGGTGCGCGAGGGGGCCGCCGCCACCATGTACTTCGCCTCCGTGGCGGCTGGCGGCTGGAAGAGTCCGCGGGCGCTCAAGCTGGCGTCCGTTCCTCCGACCGGGTCATGGACCCAGTGGGCGGTGAACCGGAAGGCCCGGCTGGGGGGTGCGAATGCCGTGTCGTTCGCCGCGCGGGCCGACGGGCCCGCCGAGCTCATCCTGATCCTGAAGGGGGGCGGGAAATGCTATTTGAGCGTGACGGTGGACGGGAGCTGGCGGGAGTTCACCCTGCCCTTCGATGAACTGCCCGGACAGGGCGGGCGCTTCGATCCCGGAAGGTACGAGGGCTGGTCGGTGGCGGCCGAGGTCCTGCCCGTGCCGGGGGCGATGGCCGCCCGGGCCCCGGTGGACGTCTGGCTGGACGCGGTGTCGGCCCGTCGGGTCCCACCCTCGTCCCGCCTCAATATCAATTTCAGTTCGATGGATTATCCCTTCGGATGGAGCCCCGTGGGATGGGGCTCCGCCGGAATCGTCTGGGCCGGGCTGGGTGAGGGCGCGCATCTCTGGTCCTTCTTCACCGCCGACGAGCCCTATGCTCCGACCCGGTCCATGGATCTCGCGTGGGACGATCTGCCCCATGACTACCGCCGCGCCACGGGAATCTCACTGACCGTCAAGGTGGCGCCGGCGGCGCCGCTCCTCCTGCTCAAGATCGTCCTGCAGGAGGCGGGCGGGGAGCGGTTCCTCGCCCTGCGGGACGCGCCGGTGGAGTATGCCACGCTGGCGGTGCCCCTCGATGAATTCGTCCCGGATGCGGCCTGGAACCAGAACCTGCCGCCGGGCAAGGCCGACGGTCGGCTGGACACCGGCGCGCTCGCCGCGTGGATGATCACGCTCATGCCCACGACGGAACTGCCCGCGCGCGGGAAACTCTTTATCCGCGACGCATGGGCGACCGCCGGGGCGTCAAAAAAACCCGTGCTACACTGAACCTATCCATGCCGCGTGATCGCCGGGGCTTCCATCGCAGGCCTGCACCACGTTTCCTGGCCGTCGCGGCGCTGGCCGCCCTGCTGGCCGGATGCGGGGGCTACAAGGAGAAGGTCACCGAGCGGGCCGGCGCGACGGGGTTCTGGCACCTGGAGCGGGCGCGCACCGCCCGGTTGTGGGCCCTGCTGAACCGGATCGGATTCATCGCCTCCCACCTTTCCGACCATGGCTACGAGGGCGACCGGTGGTGGTATGTGTCCCCGCAGGGCCAGCGGACCTTCCTGCGGGTGGTGAACGGGGTGGCACCGGACGGCCGCGATCCCGACGCCACGTCCTTCGTTCCCAAGGCCATCGAGCAGGCGACGGGCTGGGGTTTCAACGGGCTGGGGTACGGGGTGGATGTGGCCGGCTGGCTGCCGCGGGCCGAGGCGATGCCGGCGGTCATGACGCTCTCGCTGGACAAGTGGCAGGGGGGCCTGACCCAGGGGGTCTTTGATGCCTGGTACGGGCCCTCGGTGGCCAAGGCCTGCGAGTCACTGGCGGGATCGCTCAAGGACGCCAAACAGGTGGCGGGGGTGCTCTGGGAAGCCCAGCCGGTGGCCTCGCCCCGCGCCCTCCTGCTGGCGTTTGCGGCCCTCCGGGCGGATTCCCTCTCGAAAAAGAAACTGGTGTCCTTCATCCGGGACCAGTGCCGCGGTGACCTCAAGCAGCTGCAGGCGCGCATGCCCTCCATGCGTTCCTTTGATGACCTGGCGGCCCGGACCGTGTGGGACCAGTACGAATTAATTGATGCCGATGCGGAGCTCTTTGCGCGGCAGGCCTACGCCGCCTACGGCGGCCGCGTCCAGCAGGAGGTCCATGACCGGTTCCCGAACTTCCTGAACCTCGGTCCCCTGCTCGACCCCGGCATGCCGGTCGCGGTGATCCAGGCGCTGGCCGCGTATGTGGACGTCCTGACCTTCGCGGTGTGGAGCCCGGATGGC
>JAHFSL010000626.1 GCA_023265785.1 Candidatus Coatesiibacteriota bacterium
AGTTTCCAAGCGGACAGCCCACCGATGCCGGGAGCGGACTGCCCGTGTGGCAGAACGGCACCCCGCAGTCCATACAGCGTGCGCCCTGCGCCTGCACCTTCTCGGGCGCCATGGGCAGGGTGACTTCCTTCCAGTCCTTGAGCCGCTCCGCCACGGGCCGGGTGTGCAGGCCTTCCCGCTTGGTCTCCATGAACCCCGTCGGCTTGCCCATGCTTTACGCCCCCGCGGCCACGCCGGCCTGCTTCTGGTCGGCCATGGCGCGCTTGAACTCACGCGGGTGCACCTTCACGAAGTGGTGGAGCGACGCCTCCCAGGCGGCCAGCAGACGCCTGGCCACCGGACTGCCGGTATGCCGGGCGTGAGCCTCGACCATCTTGTGCAGGGCGTGCTTGTCCTCGGCCTCGGTCACCTTTTCCAGGTCCACCATGTCCGGGTTGCACTTCGCCCTGAAATGCTGGTGCTCATCGAGCACGTAGGCGATGCCCCCGCTCATGCCCGCCGCGAAATTCCGGCCGGTCCGGCCCAGGATGGCCACCCGGCCGTGGGTCATGTACTCGCACCCGTGGTCACCCACGCCCTCGACCACCGCCGAGGCACCGCTGTTGCGCACCGCGAACCGCTCGCCGGCCATGCCGCGGAAGAAGGCCTCGCCCGCGGTGGCGCCGTAGAGGACGACATTGCCGATGAGGATGTTGTCCTCGGCCTTGTACGTCGCGGTGGCGGGCGGGAAGACGATGAGCCGGCCCCCGGAGAGGCCCTTGCCCAGGTAGTCATTGGCATCGCCTTCCAGCGCGAAGGTCACCCCGTGGGGCAGGAAGGCGCCGAACGACTGGCCGGCCGAGCCCTTGAATGACACCTGGATCGTGTCGGCGGGCAGGCCCTTGCCCCCGTACTTCTTCGACACCTTGTAGCCGAGCAGGGCGCCGGTCGTCCGGTCCTGGTTGGTGATGGCCATCGCGAAGGACACCGGCTGTTTATGGTCGAGCGCTGGCCTGGCCTTTTCGATCAGCGCGCGGTCGAGGACCTTCTCCAACTGGTGATCCTGGTCGCGGACCTTGTGCAGGGGGGTCGCACCCCAGGTCGCGGGCCGGTGGAAGAGCGACTCCAGGTTCAGCCCCTCCGCCTTCCACGATGACACCGCCTTCGAAGCGTCCAGCCGGTCCACGCGGCCGACCATGTCGGCCACGGTCTTGAAGCCCAGTTCGGCCATGACCTCCCGCAGTTCGCGGGCGATCAGGAGCATCATGTTCACCGCGTACTCGGGCTTGCCCGCAAACTTCTTCCGGAGCTCGGGGTTCTGCGTGGCCACGCCCACCGGGCAGGTGTCCAGATGGCAGACCCGCATCAGGATGCAGCCCAGCGACACCAGCGCACTCGTCCCGAACCCGAACTCCTCGGCCCCCAGCAGGGCGGCAATGGCCACATCCCGGCCGGTCTTGAGGTGCCCGTCGGTCTGGACGACGATGCGGTCGCGCAGGCGCTCCCGCACCAGCACCTGCTGGGTCTCGGCCAGCCCGATCTCCCAGGGGATCCCGGCGTGCTTGAGCGAGGACAGCGGCGAGGCACCCGTGCCGCCCTCGAAGCCCGAGATCAGCACGACATCCGCCCGGCCCTTGGCCACCCCGGCGGCGATGGTGCCCACCCCGACCTCGGCCACGAGCTTCACGTGAATGCGGGCGCGCGGATTGGAGTTCTTGAGGTCGAAGATGAGCTGGGCCAGGTCCTCGATCGAATAGATGTCGTGGTGCGGCGGCGGCGAAATCAGCCCCACATACGGCGTGGCATGGCGCGTTTTCGCGATGGGTGGGTACACCTTGTGAGCCGGCAACTGCCCTCCCTCCCCCGGCTTGGCGCCCTGCGCCATCTTGATCTGGAGGTCGGTCGCGTTGGCCAGGTACTCGCTGGTGACGCCGAACCGCGCGGACGCCACCTGCTTGATCGCGCTGTTCTTGGAGTCGCCGTTGGGCTCCGGCGTGTACCGCTCCGCGTCCTCGCCGCCCTCCCCCGTGTTGGAGCGGGCACCGAGCCGGTTCATCGCGATGGCGAGGGTCTCGTGGGCCTCCTTGCTGATGGAGCCGTAGGACATGGCGCCGGTGGCGAAGCGCTTCACGATCTCGGTCACCGGCTCGACATCCTCCAGCGGGATCGGCGTCCCCG
>JAHFSL010000154.1 GCA_023265785.1 Candidatus Coatesiibacteriota bacterium
GGATCGGGGCCCACGGCAAGGAATAGTCGGCAACCTTCCCCGGCCCCACCGCGACCACCGCAAACCGGGCCGGATCGAGCAGGCGTGCGGCCAGGGCACGGACCGCCGCGGGCGTCACCCCCTCGATGGCCAGCCGGACCTCGTCCAGCGGCGTCACCCGGTCCAGGTACATCCGCGCATGGGCCAGCCGGTACATCCGGCTGGAGGTCCCCTCCAACCCGAGGAACATACTGCCCTTCAACTGCTCCCGGGACCGCGACACCTCCTCATCCGTGATCCCCCCGCCGGCGCACTCCGCGAGGACGGCTTCGGTCACCCGCGCCACCTCGGCAAACCGCGCCGGATCGGCGGCGGTATGGACCATGAGATACCCCGAATCGCGGTGGCATTCGACCCACGAACCCGTCCCGTAGGCCAGCCCCCGCTGTTCCCTGATCTCCTGGAACAGCCGGGAACTGCTCGTGCCCCCCAGCAGGTTGTTCAGGACGGCCAGGGCGAACCGATCGGGGTCACCGAAGGGCAGGCCGGGTGCGGCCATGACCAGGTGCGCCTGCTCCTGCGACCGGATCAGGACCTTCCGCCCCACCCGCGGCCGGGGTGGGCTCGGGTCGGCCAGGACCCGCCGGGGAGGCAGACCCGCGAAGAGGGGGGCCAGCCGCTCCTTGAGATCGTCATGGGTCACCCGGCCGGCGGCCGCCACCAGCACCCGGTCGGCCCCCCAGCCCCGCGCCCGGAAGTCACGGACCGACGCGGCGGTCGCCGCCCCGATGACGTCACGCCGGCCGAGAACCGGGCGTGCAATGGGATCATCCCCGTAGAGCGCGTGCAGGGCGCGCTCGACGGCGACATCCCCGGGTTCGTCCTCGTAGGCCTTGATTTCGTCCAGGATGACGCCCCGCTCCAGCCGGACATCCGGTTCCGCCATCGTCGAATTCAGGATCAGGTCGCACAACAGGTCGCAGGCCAGCGGGAGGTGCTCCGCCAGCACCCGGGAGGTGAACATCGTGTGCTCCCGGCCGGTCCCGGCGTCCAGACTACCCCCGACGGCGTCAATGTCCTCCGCGATGCGGCGCGCGCTCCGCCGCCCGGTTCCCTTGAAGGACAGGTGCTCGAGAAAATGGGCGAGGCCCGCTTCCCCCGCCGCCTCGTGGCGCGACCCGGCGCCGAAACAGACCCCGATCGTCACCCCGGCTACGTGGGGCAGGCTCTCGGTCACCACGGTGCACCCTTCGGGGGTGACCGATTCGCGGACGTCGTCGGGGATTCCGGCCGGCGGCATGGGTAGGTAATTATAGAGGGGATGCGCGCGGCGCGCCCGTCCCCCGTATCATGGAAGGAAGCCATGGCCCGCCAGCCCGATCCCCTCACCGTCGCCCTGGCCGCCGCCACCCGCGGCGGTCGCATCGCGCTGGCGGCCTTCGGCCGCCGGATGAAGGTGGAGTCCAAGGCGGACGCCAGCCCGGTCACGGACTCGGACCGCCGAGCCGAGGAGGCGATCCGGGGCGCGATTCGGCGCGCCTTTCCGGAGGACGGGTTCCTCGGCGAGGAATTCGGTGACGAAGGCACCGGCGCCCGCGCGCGGTGGATCATTGACCCGATTGACGGGACGCGGAACTTCATCCGTGGCATCCCGTTTTGGGGCGTCCTGCTCGCCCGCGAGGTGCGCGGACATCTGACCACGGGCGTGATGCACTTTCCCGCCCTGCGGGAAACCCTGTGGGCGACTCGCGGTCGCGGGGCCTACCGGAACGGGCGGCGCCTGCGGGTCTCGCGGGTCACCTCTCTCGCCCGTGCGTATGTCTCCCACGGGGGCTATGAATACCTCCGGCGAAGGCGGGGCCAGGCCATGCTCGCCGCGGTCTATGCCCGTTGCGCTGCCATGCGCGCCTTCGGCGATTGCTGGGGCTACTCCTGGGTCGCCCGGGGGCACGTGGACGCCATGTTCGAGGCCGACGTGAAGCCGTGGGACGCCGCGGCCCTCAAGATCGTGGTCCGGGAAGCCGGTGGCCGGTTCACGGACTGGCGGGGACGGGATTCGTTCCTGGGGCCGACCATCCTGGCCAGCAATGGCCGGATCCACGGTGCGCTTGTCGCCATCCTGCGGCGGTTCGCATGAGCCCGGATCCCCGCCTCACCGGTGCGGAAGCGGCCCTGCGCGACGGCGATGCCGACGGGGCCATCCGCCTCCTGAGCCCCGTCCTGCGGGAGGAACCGGACCTGTTCCGTGCGCACCTCCTGCAGGCCCGGGCCTACCACGCCAAGGCGGGGCGCAAGCAGCCCGCCATGGCGCTGATGGCGGTGCGGGCCTATGAGGAGGCCCTGCGGTGCCTGCCGCCCGAGAAGGAGGCGCACCTCGACCTGATCACCCTGGCGATGCAACTGCACCGGGGTGACGCGCTCCTGACCGACTATCCCGCGCGGTTTGGCGACCTGCCCTTTGCAGCCGAGACGGCCAAGGGCCTGCGCGCGGCGGTGCTGGCCGCGCCGGTCGTCCGGACCCCGGCCGCCGCGGGCTCCTCCGGCCGGCTGGTTCCGGCCCTGCTGGCCATCGCAGCTTTGGCCGCAGCGGGCTGGTGGACTTTTCGATTAACCGGCTCCGGCGCGGGGGAGGCAGTGGGAACGGCCGCCGGTGCCCCGGTCGCGGGCTACTCGGCGACGCCCTACGAGCCCGGACTTAATATCGTTGAGAACGGGGACGGCAGTGCGGAAGGGCGGGGGTGGACCCTGGTGGGCCCGGCGCACGCCGTGGCGGCCGACAATCCGTACCTGGAATTGGCCGGCGATGCGGAAGCCGAGGCCCGGGCCGTACAGACGGTCCGACTCCCGTCCCCCGCGGCCCGGCCCCGCTACCTCCTGCTGGTCACCCGGGCCCTCACGTCCACCGCGATGGCCGACGGGGAGACCGGGCGGCCCCGGTGCGGGGGCCGGATTGTGGATGCCAGCGGGCGCACCCTCGTCCCCTTTGAGGATCCGGGGCTGGCCTTCGCCGCCACCCCCGGGGCCTGGGGCGCGTGCGGGGCGGTTTTCGAAATACCCCAGGAGGGCGCGGCGGCGGTCGTCGAATTGACGCAGGGACTGAAGGAGGGGGCGGCGAGGACCGGGGTCCCGGCCCGGTTCGACGATGTCGCCATGTTCCTCTTCCAGTCGGCCGCTCTCGCACGCGAATTCGCCGCGAGATACGATGGGTGGCCGCCGACCGGCCGGTACCTGGAGCCTCCCCTCGCCGAGGCCGCCCCGCCGCCTCCGCTGCCGCCTCCTCCGCCGCCGACAGGCGGCGGATCCAATTCTTCCTCGATGAACCGTGAGGAGAATCTTAATTCCGCGCGGGCCCTGTACGACCGGCTCGAGCCCGGCCAGGCGCTGGCCGCCGCCGCCCAGGTCCTGGAGGGAATGTCCGGCGAGAAGCAGTGGACCCGCGACTTCGGGCAGGCCCATACCCGCGCCTGTCTCGCGCTCAATGTGTATTTTCATGAGGGCCGTGTCGCCCGCGTGGACCTGACGGAACCCTACGACGAACAGAACGCCGAGAGCCGTCCGGGAAAAGTGGTGGCCGAGAAGGGGCAGGCCTACGCGGACTGGCAGAAGGGCGGCTAGCCCGAGCGCCGCATGGTCCGGTAGGCGCGCGGGCTCCACCCGAAGTGACGCCGGAATTGGTTGGAAAAGTGGAAGGGCGTGGCGAACCCGAGCCGGTTCGCGATTTCCTTGACCGGTGAGGGGGTCAGCCGCAGGAGCTGGGCCGCCTCCCGGAGCCGGGCATCGCGCACCGCCTCGATGACGGACCGTCCCGTCTCGCGCTTGAACAGGTGGGCAAACCGCGAGGCCGAGAGGTGCACGTCGCGCGCCAGGGCGGGCACTGAATACCGGTCACCGGGACGGGTCACGATCCGCTCAATCGTCGCCTGCACCCGGGCATCGGGCTGTCGCCCCCCCGCGGCGTCCAGCCCCTCGCGCGCCAGCAACAGGATGCGCTCCAGCGCGTTAGAGGCCAGTTCCGAGCGCCACGCCCCCTCCAGCCGGGAGTCCCGGTGCAGGTCGCCGAAGGCGTCATCCAACCGCCGCCGGGCGGCGACGAACGCCACCCGGACGGCCCCCAGGCCCCGGACGCTCTTGACCGCGGGCCAGGCCAGCCATGCGGTCCATTGGGGCCGGGCCTTGAAGTGGACCCAGTGGAAGGCCCAACGCCCGCCGGGCACTGTGCCGTAATCCTGAAGGGCCCCGGGAGCGTAGAGGTGGAGGTCACCGGGAGCGGCCTGGATCGCCGTCCGGCCATCCTCCGACCGGAAATATCCCCGGCCGGCCAGGGTGCAGAACAGCAACCAGGTCTTTGTCCCGTGCGGCCGCCAGCACCGGTAGGCCTCCCCCTGGTCGAACCGGCTGGCGGCCAGGGCGGCAGGATCCTCGACATTTTCGCGGGCCGGCCTCGCCGGAAGGACAGCAGGATTACGTATGTTTTCGCCCATCGCCCGTATTGTCCCACGACCCGTCCCATGGTGGAATCCTTGCATGGAACCCATGACGCCGGTCAGCACGGGCGGGGCCGGCGGCGACCGCGCCGCGGACTACCTCCGGGACGGGTACCTCGTGGCGCGCGGACTCTTCACACCGGCGGAGGCCGGCGCAATCACCCGCCACTTCATGGCCATGCATGCCGCCGGCGGCGTCCCCGGGAAATACGAGCCGAAGCCTGACGGCTTCAGCGACGGGTTTCACTACGACTTCACCCACGGCGATCCCCTGGCCGCGTTCCCCCGCGTCATGTGGCCCCACGGATTCATGCCGGAGATCCGGCGATTCGTGCTGGACCAGAGGCTGTTTACCGTCATGGCCGACCTCCTGGGCGAGGAAGTCCTGAATTCATCCAGCATGTTCTACTTCAAGCCGCCCCGCGCCCGCGGCCAGGCGTTTCACCAGGACAATTTCTACATCCGGGTCAGGCCCGGGACCTGCCTTGGAGCGTGGATCGCCTGCGACCCCTGCGATGCCGGGAACGGTGCCCTTCAGGTGGTCCCCGGGTCGCACCGCCTTCCCATTTACTGCCCCGAGGTCGCCGATCCGGCCAATTATTTCGCCAGGGAACTCGTACAACCCCCGGCCGGGATGGCACCGGTGATGCCGATCCTCCAGCCGGGTGATGTGATCTTCTTCCATGGCAACCTCATCCACGGCTCCGAGCCGAACACCTCCACCGACCGGTTCCGCCGTTCCCTGGTCCTGCACTACATCCCGGAATCCACGGTGGAAGTCGCCAGGTATGATGACCCCCTGCTGGACCGCCATGGCCGGGAATTCCGCCGCGCGGAAGCGGCCGGCGGCGGCCCGTGCGGAACGCCGTATAGCATCGTTCATTAATTGGCGGTTTCCATAACTTCAAGAACCGAAAAGAAGCCAACAAGAAGGAGAGTCCATCATGTCCACGGCCACGGTTGAGAAGAGCGCGCGGGGAGCGGAATTTGACCGGCTCGGGTTCTACATCGAGCGGGGCCTGATTCCCCGGGCGGAAATTGGCACGATCAACGAGACCTTCATGGCCATGCACCACGCGGGGGGCGTCAAGGATTTCTATGAGCCCGCACCGCAGGGACACAATGACGGCTTCCACCACGAGTTCTGGAAGGGTGATCCCCTTGCCGCCTACCCGCGCGTCATGCACCCGCACCGGTTCATGCCGCTGGCGATGCGGTACATGCTGGATGGCCGAATCCTTGATGTGCTCGAGAACATCGCCGGCGAGGAGATGCTCGCCGCCCAGTCCATGTTCTACTTCAAACCGGCGGGCGCCCGCGGCCAGGCCTGGCACCAGGACAACTTTTACCTGCAGGTGGAGCCGGGCACCTGCCTGGCGGCCTGGATCGCCTGCGACCGGTGCGACGAGGACAATGGCGCGCTTCAGGTGGTCGTCCGCACCAACACCATGGATGTCGTGTGCCCCACCCGGTCGGCCGATCCCAACATCTCGTTCACCCGCGAACTCGTCACCGTCGAGCAGATCCTTCAGACACCGGGCTCCACGTACGGCCAAAACGCCTCACCGGCCCCGGCCTCGCTGGAAGTCGCGCGGCCCATCCTGGAACCGGGCGATGTGCTGTTCTTCAACGGCAGTGTCGTGCACGGCTCGGGCCCGAACAACTCGACGGACCGGTTTCGCCGGTCGTTTATCAACCACTACACGGGCGTCTCCTCGCTGGCGATCTCTGAGCACTACCACCCCCTCTTGAACCGCAAGGGCGAGGTCGTGAGCAAGGGCAAAACGGCGGGCGGCGGCCCCTGCGGGACGGAGCACGCCGCGCCCCATTAAGACCTAACGAACGGCGGCCTGCACCTCGGGGAGATTTTCAATCCGGTCACGGTTCAGGGCGATGCGGATGCCTCTGGGCGCCACCCGG
>JAHFSL010000627.1:0-1044 GCA_023265785.1 Candidatus Coatesiibacteriota bacterium
CCAGCCGTTCGGCGCCGGCCACCGGGGCGGGCGCTGACCGCCGGGGGAGGCGCCAGCGGCGGGACGGCCCCGCCAGGGCCAGCCCGCCGAGCAGGAGGGCGGCCATGACCCCGCGGGTCACGAGCCCCGCGAGTCCCAGTCCCAGCACCAGCGTCCCGAGCAATCCGTGTCCAAGGCCCAGGGCGAACAGCCGTTCCCACAGGGGGGCGTCCGGTGCCCTGGCGCCCACCCAGCGCCTGGCCACCCGCCCCGCCAGCAGGCAGGCGGACTCGACGGCGGCGAGCAGGAAGAGCGAAAGCATATTCCTCGACCAGAGGGTCCCAAAGGCCCTCCAGGCGGGGGGCCATTGACCGGCATCGCGTTCCCACCACCGGCCATAGAAGCCCACATCCACCGGAATGCGCTGCCACCAGATCGCAAAGAGTCCGGCGGCCGCCGCCAGGAACAGGACCGCTGCGGCGGCGGGGGGGACCCGGAGCGGGGAGCGTTCGGCGCCGGGGCGATCCATGAAACCACTACTATAAATCGGTGAAGTTCGTCCTGCCGGACCTCCTCTCCCGGCTCAAGAGTCATCCGCCGTACGAGGGCCTGTTGCAGGCCGTGCGGGCGGGCGAGCGGGTCGTGGCGGCCGAGGGGGCCTCCGGGGCGGTGCGGGGGCTCCTGGTCGCCGCGCTGGCGGCCGAGCTGGACCGGCCGATCGTGGCGGTGACCCCCGATCTGGAGGCCGCGCGCGGCCTGGCCGACGAAGCCGCATCCCTCCTGCCGGCGGGGGCGGTGCGGCTCCTGCCCGACCGTGACCTCGCACCGTATGAGCCGGGGCCGGTCTCCCCCCAGATTGCGGGGTTGCGGCTCGATGTCCTGCCCCGCCTGCGGGGCCTCACGGCCGGGGTGGTGGTGACGACCGCCCTGAGCTGGCTGGAGGCGCTCATGCCCCCCGCCCGCATGGGTGCGTTCCAGTGGGAATTGACCCTTGCCGATACGGTGGACCGGGAGGCCCTCCTGCACCGGCTGGTGGCGGCGGGGTACCGGCGGGTGGATGTCGTC
>JAHFSL010000627.1:1054-2157 GCA_023265785.1 Candidatus Coatesiibacteriota bacterium
GGCTTGAACTGGATGGGGAGACGCTGGCCTCCCTGCGGTGGTTCGATCCGGCGACCCAGCGGTCGCTGGAGGAGGCCGAACGCGTCCGGGTGGGGCCTGCCGCCGAGGCCCTGCTCACGGCCGGGGAGCGGAAGACCATGTTGGCCCGCCTGCCCGATCCCCTGGCGCGGCGGGGCGGCAAGCGGGTGGCCCGCCTGCGCGAACGGCTGGAGACCGGGATGGCGCTGGAGGGCGAGGAACGGTTTATTCCCTGGCTGATTCCGGACGCCGTCCGGCTGGCGGCCTACCTGCCCCGATCGGCCGTCACCGTCATGGCCGAACCGGGCGGCGTCCGGGAGGCCTGGGAGCGGGCGGTGACCCGGGCGGCGGCGATGCACGAAGAGCTCGCCCGGGCGCGGGAGCCGGTCCCGGGCGCCGGTGAGCTGTACGCCGATCCCGCGGCGGTGCGCGAGTCGCTGGCGGGCTGGCCGCAGGTGCGGCTGGCGCAATTCGCCACGGCGGATGCGGTGACGACGTTTCGGTTCGGGGTTCGGCCGGTCCGGTTCGGCGTGCAGGAGGGGGAGGCCTTGCGCCGCTCGCTCACGGGCTGGGCGGCCGCCGGAGCCGGGACCTGGATTGCCGGCGAGTCCGGCGAGGAGCGGGAGGCGGCGGCAGGCCGGGCGGGGGCGCAGGCGGTCATCGTCGAGGGCCGCTGGACGGGGGGAGCGGACCTTCTCGGGGCCGGGATCGTCCTGTTGCCGGCGCGAGATGTCCTGGGAGCGCCGGTGCATCGTATTCCCGTCCGCCGTCCGCCCAAGGCGTTCCGTGACGCCTTTGCAGACCTCAAGCCCGGCGATCCGGTGGTCCACGAGGAATATGGCATCGGGTTATACCAGGGGGTCCTCCCGCTCTCGGTGGAGGGGGTGCGCCAGGACTTCTTCCTGCTGGAGTATGCCGAGTCCCAGAAGCTGTACCTGCCGGCGGACCAGGCCCACCGGGTCCAACGGTACCTGGGTGCGGGGCGCCACCCCAAACTCGATCGGCTGGGGACGGGCGCCTGGGAAAAAACCAAGGCCAAAGTGGCCGCCGCCCTCCGGCTTTATGCCGGCGAATTGCTGAAGCAC
>JAHFSL010000006.1 GCA_023265785.1 Candidatus Coatesiibacteriota bacterium
GGCTCACTACAAGATCATCTCCTCCGACTGCAACCTCATCGTCCTGCAGGGATACAACGTCTTCTCGGATATCGGGGACAAGTATGCCAACGAGTTCATCGCGATCTCGCCCACGGCTCAGACGGGCAAGCTGGTCAGCACGCCCGGCCAGCCCGCCACCTTCTACCCGATCACCCACTTCCATCAAACGATCGTGGATATCGGCGTGGGCACGGTCGGGGCGGCCGCGACCAAGGCGACCTACGCCGTGTACCAGTATGTTCCGACCGACACCAGCAAGGCGATTCCACCCATTCCTCCCACCCTGTCCGGGACGTCCGGGCGATGGGCCATCGTCGGGGTGCGCACGGCCGACGCCGGCCTGGCCGGGATTGACAACGCCCACTGGTTCGGGGACGGGTACGATCCCCTCACGAATGACCCGCAGCCCGTTGCCTATGCCTACAAGGTGGAGCTGCTGTCGGGGGGGCCGATCTCGACATACTGCGGGGGCACGCCCTATCAGGGTTGGGCGGGCGGCATCATGATGCACTCCGTGGATGCCAGGACGAGCGGGCAGGAGTTCTGGCTGCACCTGTGTTCCGGCGGAACCTATGCCACCATGGTGTTCAATCCGGCCAAGGGCATGGCCGTCAATGCCACCTCCGGGACCGGCGCCTCGGCGACCTATACGACCGATGGCCCCGACGAATGCATCATGTTCATGAAGACGACGGCCCCGAATAACTACAGTTTCAGGCTGTTGGCGGGTGGGACCCAGGGCGAGTGCATGGCCATGTACCAGAATTGGGCCTACGGGGAGAAATTTTTCGTGGCGCCGTTCGTGAATTCCGGCGTCCACTATGACATTCTTGTTCCACCGGTCGCGTTCGCGGGCCAGTCGTTCTGGATCACGGTCGTGGTCGTGATCGGCACGGGCACCACCAAGGTGGATTACTGCGGGACCTCCAGCTTCACCTCCACGGATCCGGTCGCGAAGATCCAGGGCACGGGCATGGATCTGTTCAATTACACCTGGTCGAGCAGCGTCGGTCCGTGCGGGGGGACGGACAACGGCGTCCGGGTGTTCGTGAACGTCGTCTTCATGCGCCTCGGGCTCCAGACGCTGGTGGCGACGGACACCGTCGACGGCTCGATCAATGGCGTGGCGGCGGTCATGGTGACCGGGGCCGATGTCAAATTGACCAAGTCGCCCCTGCTCACCGTGGGCGCCTCCGGCGACACGGTGTCCTTCCGCCTCTGCTGGAGCAACTATAGCTCCGCGAGCGCCTTCACCTTCGTGATGACCGACGCAATTCCGGTCGGGACCACCTTCGTTCCGGAGGCGGGGACCGGCGCATTCAATTGTGGCAATACCGCGGGTGTGACTCCCGCGACGGCCTACTCCCAGGCCGCGTCCGTCACCCCGCCGGTGGTGTTCACCGACGGCAATCCGACCAATGCGCCTTCTCCGGTGCGGTGGTTGCGATGGACGATACCGCTTGCCGGCGTCAACACCACCGGCTGCATCTGCTATCGCGTGACGGTCAATTGAGGAGGGAAAGGAAGCGACAGCCCGTCCTCGGGCTATCGCGTGACAGTCAATTGAAGAGGGAACGGAAGCCGTGTCTGGCCGACCGCCGCCTCCGCCGCTGACCATGGGAAAGGGCCTGGCGGATCTCATGCGGGAAGGCGTGGTGCTGGGCGACGGGGGGTACCTCGTCGAGCTCGAACGGCGCGGATGGATCGGGGATGAGGGCATCGCCGGCCCCACCATCGCCCTGGACCGGCCGGATGCCCTGCAGGCGCTCCATGAGGAATATCTCGGCGCGGGGGCCCGCGTTCTGCAGGCCCTGACCTTCTGGACCACCCGCGACAAGCTGGCCGAACGCGGCTGGGGACCGGGGCGAGTGAAGGAGCTGAACCGGGCGGCAGTCCGGGTGGCGCGGGAGGCCGCCAGCGGGAAGGCGCTCGTGGCCGGGACAATCACGCACACCTTCCTCTACTGGGCTCGTGACACCTCCAAGGCGATGCAGGTCCGGGAACTCCTGCACGAGCAGGCTGAAATGCTGGCGGAGGCGGGCGCCGATTTCCTGGTTCTGGAGACTTTCTTCTGCATCGCCGAGATGCGCATGGCGCTCGAGGAGGCGCGGAAAACCGGCTTGTCGATCGTCGCCACGATGAGTTTCCGGCCCTTCTGGGACCGGACCGAGGATGAAATCCCGGTCGGGGAGATCGCGAAGATCCTGGCGGGCGAGGGGGCGAACGCCGTAGGGATCAACTGTGAACAGGATCCCGACACCGTGCTTCCCATCCTGCGGGCGCTCGCGGCCGGCGCCCCGCGGGGCCTGCCGCTGGCGGCCCAACCCATCGCTTTCCGGGTGACGCCGGAGCACCCCTGGTACAGCGGCCTGCCGGAATTCCACGGGGAGCCCGGACTGGAAACCGTGCAGGTGCCCCGTGAGGCCTTCACGCGGTTCGCCCGGGAGGCGGTGGCCTTGGGCGTCCGGTATCTCGGCGGCTGTTGCGGCTGCAACGCCGCGTACCTGCGCGCGCTTGCGTCAGGAGTTCCGGAAGGCCTCCGACTCCCATGACACGCGCTCCGGTCCGCTGTGCCTGGGCCGGAACCGATCCGCTGTATATCCGGTACCACGACCGGGAATGGGGCGTGGCGGTCCGCAATGACCGGCGGCTGTTCGAGTTCCTGGTGCTGGAGGGCGCGCAGGCCGGGTTGAGCTGGATCACGATCCTGCGCAAGCGGGAGGGCTACCGGCGCGCGTTCGGCGGGTTTGATCCCGTCCAGGTGGCCCGGTTTGATGCACGAAAGGTTGCGACGCTTCTGCGCAACCCGGCCATCGTTCGAAATCGTCTTAAGATCCGGTCCGCCATCACCAATGCCCGTGCGTTCCTCAAAGTCCGCGAGGAGTTTGGTACCTTCAGCCGTTATCAGTGGTCCTTTACCGCAGGCAAACCCATCCGGAACCGGTGGCGGCGACTGGCCGACCTGCCGGCGCGCACCCCGCTCTCTGACGCCTTCAGTGCTGACTTGAAGCGCCGCGGCTTCTCCTTCGTGGGCTCGACCATCATCTACGCCCACATGCAGGCGACCGGCATGGTCAACGATCACACCATCGACTGCTTCCGCTCCCGCGAGGTGGCCCGCCGCTCGCGCTTTCTCGACCTGACGGAGAGCTGGCGGAACAGCGCCATCGCCTCGTCCGCCTTGAACCGCTCACCCCAGAGTTCGCGTCCATGGACCCGGAAGAAGTAGTCGACCCGTCGGATGAACGGGTTGAGCAGAGTCGACATCGGGCTCTTCCGAACCGACCACCCGGCGGAACGCGCCAGTCCCTTCCAGGAGAGTCCGGTGGCGCGGCCAACCAGGATGATGTCTTCGAAGTCCTTTTCCGCGCCACGCCGCAATTTGCTGACGGCGTAGACGGATGGCTCGAGGAGTCTCACCGTGATCCGGCCAAAGGACCGCCAGCGTTGTGCCGTCTCTCGATACGGTGGCATCACGACCTCACCCCAGCGGTCAATGTCCTGGCTGAACTGCGCTTCGACCCCGGTGGCGGCGGTGGCGCGATTCACGGCCGATGCGAGCAGGTCACCGTCCTCCGGCCCGGACGGGCCACCCGGACGGGCTTCGAAGTCCACATCGTAGGTCGGGCGGACGCTTCCGGCCAGCACGGCTGCAGCTCCGCCAATGAGAATCACTTCAAGCGGTTCCTTCCAGGTGCGCGAGAGCGCGGTAAAGAATCGTTCAATCTCACGGCGGGTCATCGGGGAAGCCCGCCGATGTGCTTTTCAATGCGACCCAGGACGAGTTTGACGGTCGGCAGGCCGAACTCCCGCTCGGCAGCCAGGAGGGAGCGGAATCCCCGCAATCTGGCCCGGCGGGCCCCGGGCGCTCCACAGGCCTCCAGCGTCGGACGAACCGAGCCGGCGCAGGCGTCGGCGAGCCGCCGGTGGGCCTGGGGGAGATCGCGCCGACCGGACACAATGGCCCGCGAGACGGCATCCACTTCGTGACGGGTAAGTGGAGACCAGGGCGGGTCGGCATCCAACAGCGTCCCGGGGGTGATGTCGAGCGCGAGCGCCAGCCGGTAGACGGTCCGGAGTGAGCAATCGCGCCGGCCCAATTCGATGCTGGAAACCGCGGCCTGCGGAATGCCGGCCCGGGTGGCGAGCGCGGATTGGGAAAGCCCCCGGGACTTCCTCCATCCACCCACACGGCGTCCGATCAGGTTGGCCATATCCGTATTATATCGAATTCGATATAAAACGGAAATGAGCGCTCAGGGAGGCGCATCGGGCGGCTCCGGGTGGGGCTGGTATCATGCGCGGGTGAGCGCATACTACGTGGATGCCCAAGGCGGGCGGGACCGGAACGCCGGTCGCACCGCCGACCGCGCCTGGAAGACCCTGCGCCGGGCACGGCGCCAGGCGCTGGCGCCGGGGGACACGCTTTATTTACATCGGGGCCGGACTTGGTCGGAGCCGCTCCGCCTGCACGGCAGTGGCCGGCGCGGCCTGCCGATCACGGTCAAGGATTACGGCGACGGCCCCCGGCCCCGGATCGCGGTGCGGGGCGTCACGGCCGTGGCCAACGACGGGCCGGTGTCCTGGTGGCGGATCGCCCGGCTGGATGTGTGCGGCGCCGTCCCCCGCGACCCGCACGAGCTGGGCGGCGGGCCGCAGGGCGGGATCGTGCTGTCCCAGTCCACCCGGTCCGACAGCCTGCTGATCGAGGACTGCGTCGTGCATGATGTGGCCGGCCCCGGGATTGCGCTCTGGGCCGGCCAATCACCGGACACGGTCTTTGCGGACTGGACGGTCGCGGACTGCGAGGTCTATCACGCCGGCACGGGCATCACCTGTGGCGGCCCGTGGCCGCCCGGCGAGGACCCCTGGCGGTTTCACCAGAACTTCGCAGTGCGCGACTGCCGCGTCCATGCCATTGGCACGGACGGCATCGTGCTCTCACACTGTCGGGGCGGGGTGATCGAGGGGTGCACCGCCTGGCGCACGGGCGTCGGCCGGACCAAGCGGACACCGGTCGGCATCTGGTACTTCCAGGCCCTCCGGTGCGTCATCCAGTACTGCGAGTCCTTCGACAACCACTGCGCGGGTGGCCATGCCGATGGCGGCGGGTTCGATGTGGACGGCGGGGCCGTGGACTGCACCATGCAGTACAACTACTCCCACGACAACGACGGCGCCGGGTACCTGATCTGCTCGTACGACCCCCTGAACGCCCCGACTTCCGGGTGCGTCACCCGCTACAACCTCTCGGTGAACGACGGGCGGGCCCACGACTATCCCGCCATCCTCTACTGGCAGGCGGTGAACTGCCCGACCTACAACAACACCTGCATCACCCGGGTCTCGTCGCCGCTGAAATTCACCAGCGAGACCTGGGGCCACCTCATTGCCAACAATCTTTTCATCGTGGACGGGAAGGCGGACATTCCCCTCGTGAAGTCGAAATTCGCGTTGGACCGAAATGAGTTCCGGAATAATCTCTACTGGCGGACCGGCGGCCGGGCGCGGTTCGAGGTCCAGGACCGCACCCGGCTGGACCTGCGCGGATTCACCGCGGCCGTGGGCGGAAAGGGTGACCGCGTGGCTGACCCCCGGCTGACGGCGCTGGCCGGCCGCGAGATGGCCCCCCGGCCGGGCTCCCCGGTCAATCGGACCCGGCCGTGGCTGGGTCATCTGGGAGCCGGCCTTGGAATAGGGAAGTGATGCGCCGCCGCCCCGCCGTGCTCGCCCTGGCCCTTGTCTGGTTGGCGCGGCCTGCGCTGGCGGCGGCGGTGAAGGCGCCCCATGTCAGCGTGGATCTGGTCGCGGAGGGCAAGTCCCTCAAGCCGGGGGAAACCGGGTGGGTCGGGGTCCGGTTCACGACGGATCCCGGCTGGCATGTCTACTGGCGCAACCCGGGCGATTCCGGGATGCCGACCTCCATTGCCTGGAAGGTGCCGGCCGGAATCACGGTGGGTGAGCTGGCGTGGCCGCGGCCGGACCGGATCCTGGAAGGGCCGCTGGTGAGTTATGGGTACGAGGAGGGGGTCCTGCTCATGGCGCCCCTCACGCTGCCCGCGGCCCGGCCGACGGGCGGGACCGTGACGCTGGCCGCCCGGGCGACCTGGCTGGTGTGCAAGGACACCTGCATCCCGGGCCATGCGGACCTGACGCTCACCCTGCCGGTGGGGGATGGGGCGGCCGGGCCCCATGCCGCACTCTTCACGCGCGCCCGCGCCCGTCTCCCAGCGCCTCCGCCGCCGACGTGGCGGACGGCCGCCAGCGTTTATGGCTCCACGCTGACATTGGTGATGGCGGGTGCGTCCGTCCAAAAGTCCGTCCAATTCTTCCCGCTCATTCCGGGCCAGGTGGACAACGCGGCGCCCCAGCGGATCACCCGGGGGCGGGACGGCGTGTCGCTCGTCCTCCCGCTGTCTGATCAGGCCAAGGGAGCACCGGCGGTGCTGGAGGGCGTGCTGGTTGCCGGCGACCGTGCCTGGACGCTGGCCGTGCCCGTGGGCGCATCCGCGGCGTCCACTCCCGCGGCACCGGGGACCGCCGCGGTTCCCGGAACCGGAGAAGCCCTGCGCGGATTTCTCTGGGCCCTCCTCCTCGCCTTTGCGGGAGGCATGATTCTGAACCTGATGCCGTGCGTCTTCCCCATTCTTTCGATCAAAGTGCTGGGATTTGTCCGTGAATCCGCCGCCCATCCGCGCGAGGTCCGGATCCACGGCCTGCTGTACGGCGCCGGCGTGCTGGTTTCGTTCTGGGCCCTGACCAGCGCACTCCTGGTCCTCAAGTCCGGCGGCGAGCGGCTGGGCTGGGGCTTCCAATTGCAGTCGCCCTCGGTGATCGCCCTTCTCGCGGCCACCCTCTTCCTGCTGGCCCTCAACCTCTTCGGGGTGTTCGAGGCCGGCACCACGGTCGCCCGCCACGCCGGCGCGGTCCGGTGGGGTGAGGGCCGGTCGGCTGCATTCTTCACCGGTGTCCTGGCGACCTTCCTGGCCACGCCGTGCACGGCGCCGTTCATGGGGACGGCGGTGGGGTACGCCGCGATCCAGCCCGCCCACATTGGGCTGGCCGTGTTCTCCGCCCTCGCGCTGGGCATGGCCGCGCCCTATGTCGCCCTCTCCTTCGTCCCCGCGCTGGGCCGCCATCTGCCGCGCCCCGGCCGCTGGATGGAGACCTTCAAGCAAGTCATGGCCTTCCCCCTTCTCGCCACGGTGATCTGGCTGATCTGGGTGCTGGGCCTGCAGGCCGGGCTTGCGGCCGTGACCCAGGTGCTGGCCTGCCTGCTCGTGGTGGCCCTGGCCGCGTGGTTGTACGGCCGCTGGCACACGGGCACGATGCGGGCCGTCGCCGGCGGGCTGGTGGTGGCGGCGCTCGCCGCGATGCTGGCCGTCATGCGGCACCCCGCCCCGTCGCCCGTCGCCGCGATGGACGGGGACTGGCGGCCCTGGTCGGCCGCCGCCGTGGAGCGGGAAACCGCCGCGGGCCGGCCCGTATTCGTGGATTTCACCGCGGCGTGGTGCCTGACCTGCAAGGTGAACGAGCTGGTGGCCCTGGACACCGCGGATGGCCGCGCCGCGCTCAAGCGCCATGGCGTGGTGATGCTCAAGGCTGACTGGACCAATGCCGACCCGGCCATCGAGCGGGCGCTCGCGTCCTTCGGCCGGAACGGCGTGCCCCTGTATGTCCTGTATCCGGGCCGGAAGGGCAGCGCGCCCCGCATCCTGCCGCAGATCCTGACAGCGCAATCCCTTGCCACGGAACTCGACCGGCTCGGCAGCAACCCGTAGGGCGGTGCGACACTTCTCCGGGTCGGCGTCGTCCAAGCGATATCCACCGAATCCCCAGGAGGCTCATGCCATGAAGAAATCGGCCCTTCAATTCCGCGCAGGCCTTGGCGTTGCCCTCCTGTTGGCGTGTGCCGGAATGGTTTCGGCGGCCCAGGTGGGCAAGCCTGCCCCGGCCTTCAGCGCCCGGGACCTGGACGGGAAGACTGTCGCGCTGGCGGGGCTCAAGGGCAAGGTCGTCGTCCTGGAGTGGCACAACAAGGGGTGCCCGTTTGTTGTCAAGCACTACGGTTCGGGCAACCTGCCGGCCCTGCAGGCCAAGTGGACTGCCAAGGGGGTGGTGTGGATCTCCATTGTTTCCTCCGCCCCGGGCAAGGAGGGCTTCTGCACTCCCGACGACGCCCGTGCGGACATCGCGGCGACGAAGACGGCTGTGACGGCCATGCTTCTGGATCCGGAAGGAAAGATCGGTCGGGCGTACGGGGCCAAGTGCACGCCGCACATGTTCATCGTGAATCCGAGGGGTGTGCTGGCCTACAACGGGGCGATTGATGACCGGCCCACGGCGGACACCTCCGACATTTCCGGAGCCGTCAATTATGTGGATCAGGCACTCACCGAACTCCTGGCGGGTAAGAAGATCTCCGTGTCCACCACGACGCCCTACGGCTGTGGCATCAAGTTCGCCAAGCCCTGACGGCGGGCGGCCCGCGGGAGGTTAGCGGGTCGAGAAGATGGGTTCGAGCCGGGCCGCATCGGCGGCCACGGTCTGCGATTCGACATCCGTGAGCGGGGCCAGAGCTTCCGCCGCTTCGCACGCCCACCGGTAGAGCGTCTCGTGGCCGGGTGTGACGGCGGCCGTGACGCCCGGCAGGGACAGCGTGAACCGGAGCCCGGTCCGGGCCTCCTCGGCGGACTCGACGGGCGCGTACCAGCACTTGGCCCAGGGCCGCGCCTCACCGGCCCGCAGGGGCCGCTTGCCCAGGGCCTTGAGCGCCAGGCACCCCATCCCGCGCTCGCGGGCCGCGGCCAGCACCCGCGGCCCGAAGTTCCCGCCGTGCCAGGAGCCCCGGCTGAACGGGTACAGGACCGTATCAAAGGCGAGCCGCTTCATCGCTTCCAGCGCCGCGTCCTCGCCATGCGCTGAAAAACCGAGGAACCGGGTCAGGCCCTGCTGTCGTGCCTCCGTGAAGGCCTCCACCGCGCCACCGGGCCCGAAGGCCTGGGCGACATCCTCCGCCGTGGTGATGGCGTGCATCTGGTAGAGGTCCACATGATCGGTACGCAGGCGCTTGAGCGAGGCGCGCAATTCCCGCGCCGCGCCCTCCCGGGACCGCTCCGTGGTCTTGCAGGCCAGAAAGATATCCTTGCGATAGGGCTCCAGCGCGGGCCCCAGCCGCTCCTCGGAGTTCCCGTAGCTGGGGGCGACATCGAAGTAGTTGATGCCCCGGCCGATGGCATCACCCACCAGCCGCGCCGCCTCGGTGGGCGTCTCGTCCATCACGAGGATGGCCCCAAATCCGACAACCGAGAGCTCCACGCCGGTGCGTCCGAGCGGCCGCTTCTGCATGGTCCGATTGTACCCCGGGCTTGGTACGATAGCGGCCTGATGTCACTGACTGCGGACGATCTCTCGATGGTGCAGGACGCCCTCCGGAAGGTCTCCTTCTACGAGGCGCTGACCCCCGGTGAACTCGAGGAACTGGGGCGCGGGTTCGAGAAGCATCCCATGACTAAGGGCGAGACCCTGATCACCCAGGGCAAAGCCGGCGGTGTCTTCTATATTCTCGCCTCGGGCTCGGTCGGGGTGTACCAGGCGGGCAAACTGCTCGACACCAAGATCGCCACCATCGGACCCGGCTCATTCTTCGGTGAGATGGCCCTGCTCAATGACGATCCCCGGAGTGCGAATGTGGTCTGTGAAGAGAATGGCATCGTCTTCACGCTCACCCAGGAGACCTTTCAAAAGGTGATCCTGCGCAACCCCAAGATCGCCGCCTTGGTCCGGCAGACGGCCGGTGAGCGCAAGTCCGTGAACCGGGAAGCCGAGCTGAATCGCCGGTCGGGCAAGACTCCCTAGCCCCACGCTCGGGGTTTGCTACACTGAATCCCGGGAGCGGTTTGGCATTTAAGGAGGATTCCATGAAGCGTTTCGTGCGTGCGGCGGTGGCGGTCATGGTCGGGACAGTCCTGTCGGGGTGCGCGTCCATCGTCGTGGAGCGGCCGGCGGGCGACTCGGCCCAGTTCGCCACGACCGGCAAGGTGACCCCCAATGTCCGGACCTTCAAGAAGTGGTACTTCTTCTGGGGGCTCGTGCCCGTCAGTGATACCTCCACAGCTCAGGACATCAAGGAGACCGGATTCAAGACCGTCCGGGTGGTGACCAAGATGAGCTTGGACGACTTCCTGATGTCCGTCATCGGAGCGGTGGGGATCATCCCCTGCTCGCGTACCGTTGAGATCTGGGGCGAGTAGCCATTGCTCCCACCCCGCAGGGCGAGTAAGATGTCCCTGCGGGGTGGAGCAATCGGTAGCTCGTTGGGCTCATAACCCAAAGGTTGTAGGTTCAAGTCCTACCCCCGCACCCACTTTGTGAATCGGCCGCTGGAGGAGGCTCCGGCGGCCGATTCGTTTTTGTCGGCCCCAGCTCTTCCAGTCAGCCGTGCCTCACAACTTTGGGATACCTGAGGTGCGGCACTTCTGCTACAATCCTCCCATGCCGGCCTCGCAGCCCCGGATCAGCGTCGTCGTCGATCGCCCGTTGTACAGCGACCTCCGCCGGCGGGCGGCGCGGGATGGGCTGAGCCTGTCCCAGGAGGCCCGGAAACTTCTGACGGAAGCGGCCGAACTGGCCGAGGACGCTGAGTTGGGAGCGCTGGTCGAACAGCGCCGCAAGATCTCCCGGCGGTCGTACTCGCTGGCCGAGGTCAAGCGTCACTTCAAGATCACCTAGCGCGCGATGGCGTTTGCCGTTGAGGTCCGCGATCAGGCCCTTGATGACCTGAACGACCTCCCCGCCAACATTCGGTTGCGGGTGATCGGGGCCATTGAATTGAGACTGGGGACGGCTCCCGCCCGCTATGGAAGCCGGTTACGAAAATCCCTGCGCGGCTACTGGAAACTTCGTGTGGGAGACCTGCGAATTGTTTTCGAACTGGCTGGAGAGCGGGTCACCATCTGGGCGGTACGCAATCGGAACGACGTCTATCCGGAAGCTGTCCGCCGAACGCGAGGCAGGCGGATCTGAACGAGTCCATCACGGGCACTGGCATGGAGAAACGGCCGCTGGAGAGAGCTCCGGCGGCCGTTTCGTTTTGGCCGGCATACGAGGCGAGCCTCCTGTAGAAACCTAATGGTCGTCAGGGGAATCGGCGATTGGCCCTCATGGCTTGTTCTCCGCCTCCAGCGAAACATATGGATGGGGGGACCAATCATGAAACGGCAAGTGCGGGGATGGCGAACAGGGACCGGGAAGGGTTGAGCGATGCTCGTCCCCGTCCTCTGGATCCTGCTGGTCGGTGCGGCAAGGGGCGCCATGCCGCCGACCACGCTGCCGGACCAGCCTGGGTGTCTACGGTGTCATGGGATGGCGACCCTGGCGACGCTCGACGAGCGAACCGGCCGTCTGCACCGCTTCGCGGTGGACCCGGAGGCCTACCGGCACTCGGAACACGCGACGTTGAACTGTGGCCGGTGCCACCGTGACGAGGCCGCGCGGTACCCGCACGGGCCAGGGCTGGCGCGCGAGAAGCTGGCGTGTCTCGGCTGTCACAAGGGGGAGGCGAGATTTCTCAAGCGGCGGTTCTCCGCGATCGGCCAGGAGGTCCACCGTAGCGTTCACGCAATCCGGCTGGGGGAAAAGTGGACATGCTTTGCCTGCCATGACCCCCACAGCTTCAAGGCGGGTTCGGGGGGGGTGGCCGGAGCCAATGCCGTCTGTCTCTCATGCCATGCCGCCCCGGCGCGCTTTGCGGCGTTGACCACGCGGCCGCTCCCCGACCTGGAAGTGGCGCACGGCTGGCTGCCCGCCCAGGCCCTCCACGCCCGGATGGTCCGGTGCGTTGATTGCCACGCCTCGGCCGAGCCACCGGACTTGGGGCATGCGATCCTGCCCGTGGGGAAGGCCCTCCATGACTGCGTGGGCTGTCACGCGCGGTCCTCGCGGCTGTTGGCGACGCTGTACCGTCACACGGTCAAGGAACAGCGGGCCAGCATCGGGTTCGTCAACGCGACCCTGCTCAATGACGCCTATGTCATTGGGGCCACCCGCAATGTCTGGCTGGACCGGTTGAGCGGCTGGGTCTTCGGGTCGGCGCTGTTCGGGATCCTCCTGCATGCCGCACTGCGGTGGCGCGGCCGTCCGTGCAGGCGGCCGTGAAGCACCGCGCCCCCCCCTTCTATCCGCCCTGGCTGCGCGGCTGGCACTGGACCAACGCGGGGCTGTTCCTGGTCCTGGTTGCCACCGGGTTGAGCATGCACTATGCCGATGCGCACACTCCGCTCGTCCCGTTCCGGGCGGCGCGGCTCGCACACAACGCCGCGGGACTGCTGATCATCGCGGCGTGGGCCGGGTTCCTGCTCGCCAACTTGCGCTCCGGCAACATCCGCCACTACCGCGTCCGGCTGGGCGGGCTGGGCGGGAGGGTTCTCCGGCAGACCCGGTGGTATGTGTCCGGAATCTTCCGCGGCCGGCGGTCGCCGTACCCGGAAACCGCGCGGCGCAAGTTCAACCCGATGCAGGCGCTGACCTACGCGGTCCTCATGTACGGCTGGTTTCCGGTGCTCGCGGGGACCGGGCTGATGCTGCTCTTCCCGGAACTGGCGCCGGCCCGGTTCCTGGGTTGGGGCGGCGTGTGGCCCGCCGCGGTCCTGCACCTGACCGCCGGGTTCGCGGGGACGCTGTTCCTGCTCGGGCACCTGTACCTCGCGACCACCGGACAGACGGTCTTGTCCCATTTCGAAGCGATGCTGACGGGTGGCGAGTTCGCCAAGGAGGAGAGGTCATGACAAGGAAGAATCGGAACCGTCTGGCCCGCCGGATCCTGTGGGCCGTGGTGGCCGTTGTGGGCGCCGGGGTGGCCTGGAAAATCTTGTATCCTCCGGCGTTCGAGTGGTACACGGGGGTGACCAACCCGCCGCTGTCGTATGAAAACAGCGTCGCGCTGACCGCCGTCCAGTTCGACGGGGTGGTTGACGACCTGACCCGGGAGGCACGGGCGCGCAGGGCCGACGCGGTGACCGCCAAGGAGCAGGCGCCCTTCACCCGCCGGCTGATGGCGGCGGCCATGGCGGGCACCCGGTCGGTCAGGCACGCGACGGAGTATGCCCACATCAGGTATTTCCGGGACGCCGGGATCCGCCGGTACGAGGGGCCGACCACCTGTCTGGCGTGCCACGCCGAGATGAAGGTCCGGCATCCCGACGGTTCGGTCACGACCGTGACGACGCTGGACGATGTGACCAGCACGGTGCACTTCAACTTCCAGAGCATGGCCGCAGGCTTCACGACCTACGGGTACGATGGCCGGCAGGTGAACACGGGGAGCCGGGCGATCCCGGTCGGCAAGATCGACCGCGCCTGCGGGATTCCCGGCAGTTTCTCGTGGACCGGCTGGGCGGCCCTGGTCAAGTCCCGCCCGGCGGGCAAGCCGCCCCGCACCCGGTCCGAGGGGTGCGGCCAGTGCCATATCGGAGGCAACACCCACCCGGCCAGCGAACGGATGCTGCCGGTCGGCGATGTGCCGCGTCATGTCCGGACGCAGGGGGTGGACTGCCTGATCTGTCACGCGGGCGTGTACGACATGAACGAACGGTTCGTGGTGGATGCGGTGGGGGGACACCGGTGGAACCAGGACCGGTCGCTCAAGGCCGCCCTCACCGTGGGCCGCCCCACGGCGGCCATGTGCCTGCGGTGCCACCAGCACAACATGGGGGGCGACACCTACGCGCACAACGCGGCGGCGAAGGACCCCGGGTACCGGAATCCCCGCATCCTGCATGCCGGGGCGAAGCGGGGTTCGGGGTTCAGCCCAGAGGACGATGTGCATGCCGCCGCGGGGCTGGAGTGCACCGACTGCCATGTGCCGCAGGGCCACCACATTCCGCGGGGGCGCCTGGGCACGGACCTCGTGGCCACGGACCTGCCCGGGACAGCCGTGGATTGCGCGACCTGCCACACGGCGGCGCCGCACACCCGCGATCCGAAACTGCGGGTGATCCTGAACGGCCACACCGACCGGCTGTCCTGCGAAGCGTGCCATGTCACGAGGCTCGAGGCGGCGAGCGTGGTGTTGCGGGACTGGGTTCATCCGACCTGGAACGCCGCCGAGGGAATCTGGGAGCCGACCGATGTTCTGCGCAACGCCGACCCGGGCGTGGGGATGGACTTCCTCTGGTTCAACGGCAACGGCACCTTCCTGGCGAACGCGCTCGGGGACAACCCGGTCGGTGATGGCCGCTACAATCCCCTGCTCGACCGGATCACCCGGATGGACGATCCGCGGGTCCGCGCGCTGTTGCGGCCCGTGGTGGAGCGACTGGCGCGCCGGTATGGGTTCAATGTGGAGGCGTACCTCACGGCGGCGACCGACACGCTCTCCCAGCTCCCCCCGGCCATGCTTGACCGGCGCCGCCAGGTGGTCGAGGAGAAGCTCCGGCCGCTGATGCGGCAGGGCAAGAGCCGCCTCTACCCGTTCAAGCTGTTTAACGCGCTGATGTACGAGGACATGTCGAACCAGGGCCCGTTTGGCGCGATGATCCTGCCGTTCGACTACGCAACCTACTACGAAACCGGAAAGCCGGAGGACGCGGTCCGCACAGCGCTCGGCAACCGGATGGTCCAGCGGATGTACCAGACGCCGTTCAAGCTCTACATGATGGATGAGTTCATGCACTACTTCGGGGTCGCGACCTGGTCAAACGCCTTCCCCCTGGAGAGGGACCGGCTGGTCCATGTGGAGGCCCACTGGATGCGCCAGATGGGCACCCTCATGGTGAACCACGCCATCAAGCCCAAGGGGCGTTCGTGCACGGAGTGCCACGCGCCGGACGGCATCATGGATTTCCGGCGGCTGGGATATCCACCGGAGCGGGTCAAGGAGCTGCAGGCACCGCCCGAGCTGAAGGCTTTCTCGATTTCCACCCCCCTGACCGGACGCGAGTCCGGCCGGTGATCGGAAGCCAGCTGTGAATATCCCATTGCGGCTACGGAAAGCTTTGCGTGGGTGACGTGCTCATCGTCTCCAGGTAGGCGGTGAGGCGGCGCTGTTTGGCGAGGAAGGCACCATAGAGGCCATCGGCGGTTTCCCCGATCGTGCGGCGGTTGTTGGTGTAGGGGTCAGCCTTGGTCGCGGCGTCCACCTGGTCGATCCACTCGTGCGGGAATCCAGACGGGCCGTTCAGCGCGCCGGACAGCCCGCCGGTGATCGCCGCCAGGCAGTCGGTGTCGCGGCCGAAGTTGCAGCCGGCCACGACAGCCTGCCGCGGGTCGCCCTTGAAGAAGGCGAAGAGCGCCAGCCCCTTGCCGACAATTTCATGCGCGGTGGCCAACCCGTAGGTCTGGTAGAACCCGCCGTGATAGATCGCGTCGAACCGGGTCTGGACCTCGTCGAGGGTCTTGCTGGTCCGGCCAATCTCAAAGGCCCGCTCCAGTTGAGGCCGAACCTGGTCGTACGCGAACTTCTGGCCCTCCGGCTCGCCCTTGTAGAGGCGACCCTTTTCGGCGCGGTACTCGGCAAACTCCAGGATCGTGGCGATCACCGAGTCCACGGTGGCGTCCGGGAGACACGCGGCGGCGATGCCGGCGTTGTAGAGAGCGGCCCAGCGGAGCCCGAAGTCGCTCTCCTTCATATAGAGTTTGCCGATCTCGAATGAGTCGTCCGCGGCGGTCGCCGGATCGCCCGCGTTGATCAGCCCGAGCGGCTGGGAAACCCGGGCCACCGAGATCACATTCACGAACGGGAACATCCGGCCCAGTTCGAGGGCCGGCGTGCCCGCCAGGAGCATTTCAATCAGGGACCGGTCAAACGGCTCCTGCTTGAATCGGACCTTCGCCGGGTCGAGGTCCCGGCGCCAGATATCCGCCAGGTCCTGGAGGTTGATCCGGCTCTGCTTTTCGATGATCGCGGTGGAGATGAGTTTCTGGCGCTCGATCCCGTCTTCCGTGGTCCCCGGCGGCCGCCTCCAGTCCGTGAACTCAATGTAATGGGCGTAGGGGTGCAGTCCTTCCACCCGGCCAAACGTGGCGGCCACCTTCTCGCGGGGCCAGCCCTCCACCACCGCCCCCATGGCCGACCCGATCCACGACCCGGCAATACAGCCGAGGAACTTCTGGCGCAGGGTGGGTTCCATGATCTCGAGGCGATTGTAGGCGGGGAAGGTCCCCGTCGCAAGGCCAACCGGTTACGCCGGAGGGTGGTCGACGAGCCGGATGCGGCGCCAGGCCCCGTGGCGGAAGCGCAGGACAAGGGCGAGCGCCAGCAATCCGAGGTAGACGAGGAGCCACGCGACGGCCGTCTGCTCGCCCCCGCCGAGCCTGCGCACGCTGATCCAGGAGCCCGGCAGGAAGATGCCCCAGGCGATGAATCCCCGCGCCCACATCGGGAAGGAGGTGTCGCCGGCGGCGCGGAGGGCCTCCGAGTAGGTGAGTCCGATGCCGTCGAAGATCTGCCAGAGGGCCGACAGGGCGAGCAACTGCGGCGCGAGGGTCATGAAGGCCCCCGCCGCATCGCCGCCGGGCGTGAACGGGATCAACAACCAGCGCGGGACAAACCAGTAGAGGAGCCCGATGGCACCCATCCAGATCGCGGCGGTCCTGACCGTGAGCCAGGCGATCGCCGGAACCCGGTTCGGCCGGCCCGCCCCGATGGCCTGCCCCACGAGGATCGCGCCGGCGCTCGACAGCCCGAACGCGGGCAGGAAGGAAATCGAGTTGACCTGGAAGACGGTCATCATGGCCGCCAGGCTCAAGGTTCCGAGCCCGCCCACGACGACGTTGATGAAGACGACGAAGGCGAAAAACTCGAAGGACCAGTTGAGGCCGGAGGGGAGCCCGAATTTCAGCATCCGGCCGAACTCCGGCCAATGCAGCTTTGGCGCAGGGAAGCGCCGACCGTTGCGGAGGAAGGCCACCAGGAAGCCGAGGAAGGCGGTGAGCGTCGCCAGCAGGCTGGCCAAGGCCGAGCCGCGCACGCCCAGCGCCGGGAGGCCGAGGTGGCCGTCAATCAGGAGCCAATTCAGGCCGACATTCAGGACCATCGCGGTCACATTGGCGCGCATCAGGATGGAGGTGTTGCCCAGCCCGCCGTAGTAGTTGCCCAGGGCCTCGATCCCCACCGCGGGCCCGGTCGAAAGCAGGCGGATGACGAGGTAGGCGTGGAAGGCCTCCGTCACGGCGGGGTCGTAGCCCAGGGCCTGGAGGGCCGGGCGGACACCGGGGAGGACGGCCAGCGCCAGGCCCTCCGCGGCGAGGGCGACCCCCAGCCCGTACCAGCCATAGCGGCGGGCGGCCACAAAGTCCCTGCGACCGGCAAGCTGGGAGCTGAAGCTGGAGACGATGAACACCACGCCCATCGGGAAGATCATGGCCGCGAACGCGTTGAGCGCCCCGGCGGTGACGGCGGCGAGCTGGGTTTGCCCCAGGTGCGCGATCAGCAGGGCGTCGGAGAGCCCGATGATGGACTGGGTGGAGCGCGAGACAATCATCGGCCAGGCCAGCGTCAGCAAGTCGCGCAGGCGTGGTGGAGCCGTTCGGGGTGCCATCGGGGTCACCCAGTGTAGCCAATTCCCACCCCGTTCCCTGGATCGAGGTGGGCGCGGGGTGTTCGGTTACCGTCGCGAAGTTTCCACGATCGCCTTGATCCCCGCCAGCCCCGTCTCAAAGTGGCCGCCCATCATCTTGTCCATGCTCATGAACAGGCCGAAGGCCTTGGCGACGAAGTTGTTCTTCCCCCGCATGGTCCAGGTGACAGCCGTCCCCCTGCCCGACGCGGCGAAGGCGAACTCGATGTCCGCGGTTCCGGCCATCGGCGTCCGGAACTCCATCCTGAATCCAATCAGCCGGTTCGGGTCGCTGCGCACCAACTCCATGCGGCCGGTGCCGGTCTTCTTGCCGTTCCAGGACTGTGCCGCGCCGATGCCGGCGACGGGACCCTCGTAGGTGATGGTCTGGCTCGGGTCCATCTTCGCCCACGGCGACCAGTCATTCCACCGCCGGATATTGTTGACCAGGGCAAAGACCTTCGCGGGCCGCGCGGCCATCGTGGCCGACCGGGTCACTGTGTAATCCGCCGGTTGCATGGCCACCACACCGAGGAAGACCACAACCACCCCCGTTGCGCCGATCAGAACTTTCTTGAGCATGAGCGTGTCTCCTTCTTCTTTGTTGAGGTCCAATTCAGGGCCCACCGGGAAATGACGATTCCCACCGGGACCGACCCCCGGCAGGACAACCAGTCTCTCACGCGGACGCCGCGGCGGGAGACGCGGTAGGGTGGTTCCATGACTCGACGGGCCGCCGCCCGTAACACCGCTGACGCGGCCTGGCGGTCTCCCCTTGTTGCCTGCACCATCGCGTGGTGCGCGGCCGTGCTCTTCACCTATGGCCAGCGTGTCGTTGTTCCGGACGGTACCCCGCTGGCTCTGTGGTGGGACGCCCGGACGCTCGCCGGTTGGTCGCCCGGAGGGTTGGCCACTGCCCTGGGTCGGGCGGGATGGGCCGTCCTCGTCGTGGCCACACTGGGGCTGGCGGCGCTGGGGGTTGGGGGGGTGGTCGGCCGGTGGGTTCGCATCGTCGTCGGCGGCAGAATCAGGGGCCACGAGGCGTGGTTGGCGACGTTCGGACTCGGCCTGCTAGGCTCTGCCGTTCTCGGGCTGGGGTTCCTGGGTCTGTACCGGGTGCCGGTGTTCGCCGTCCTGATGGTTCCCGCCGTGCTTGGGATGCCTGGTGGCGGGCGGGCGAAACGGCGACACGCCCAGGGTTGGGGGTGGCTCGGCCTGTGGCCGCTCGTGATCAGTGCGGCCGCCGTGGCCGGGATGGCGGCATCCGCCCTGGCGCCTGAAATCGAAACCGACTCGCTGAAGTACCACCTGGCCAAACCCGCTCAATATCTTCTTGCCGGCCGGCTGGGGCCGTCTCACACTCCGTTCGACAGCTATCCCTCCCTGTGGGAAGCCCTGCTGGTGCCGCTGTTCGCCGTGGGCGGGGAGGCGTCAGCGAAACTGGCGGGGCCCGCCGTGATCGCCTTGACGGGACTGTTGCTCCGGGAGACCCTTGAGCGCGTGGCGGCGGGTGCCGGCGCGGTGGGGGCCATGCTGTATGTGACGGGCGCCGGCGTCAGTGAACTGGCCGTGACCGCCAAGAACGATGCCCTCGTGGCGTTGTTCGTCCTGGCAGCCTTCGCGGCGTGGCTCCAGCGCCGCCGCGGCGCTGCCCTGGCCGTGACCGGCGTCTGCCTGGGGCTGGCTTTTGCCGTGAAGTACACGGCCGTACTCGGCGCGTCCAGCATCGCCTTCCTGGTCCTGGCCGGGAGCCGGTCGGGCGGGCGCGTCCGGAATGCGGCGTGGATGGCCATGGGGTGGGCGGTTGGATATGCGCCATGGGGCTTCAGGAATTTCCTGGACCGGGGCAATCCCGCCTTCCCGCTGCTCCCCGGCATCCTCGGTCCCGGCCTGTCGGCCGCGGCGGCGCGCCTCCAGGCCGTCGAGGCGCACCGGTACACGGCCGCCGCCTATGTCACCGCGGCGGACAAGCTCCGCGCCGTGTGGAGTCTTGCCGTCACGGAAGGCTTGTGGGTGGTGCCGGCGCTGGCCCTGCCGGCGTGCGTCGTGCAATTGTCCCGGCGGGCCCAGGGACGGCCGTGGGCCGTGGGGGGGATGGTGATGGTGGCGGCGTGGATTTTTGGGCCGCCGCAGGGGCGATTTCTGCTGCAGGGGATGACGCTCCTGGCCGGTGCCATGGCGCTGGCCCTCGTGACCGGCACGGCGCCGCGCTGGCGCCGGGCCTGGCTCGTGGTGGCGCTGGGGGTGGGGGCGGTTGAAACCATTCATGGCTGGACCAGTCGCTGGTCGGACCGGGGTGCCCGTGTCGCGGTCGCCGTGGGAGCCGTGACACCCGACGCGTACCGGTTGTCCCGGCTCGGTGCCTGCGCCGAGGCCTTTGGCTGGGCGGACCAGCACCTGCCGGCTGACGCCCACGTGCTGGTCTACGGCACCATCCGGGCCTTCCCGCTTGCCCGCCGCGTCACCCTGACCACCGAGCTGGAGCCGCTGACGCCGTTGGCGCTGGCCGCCGCGGCGCGGGATGACGGCCACCTGGCCCGGAAGATGCGGGCGGCGGGATTCACCCACCTGCTGTACGACCGCGGGGGTGCCTTGGCCTGGGCGGAACCCATGGCGACCCTGGTGCCCGGTCGCATCGCCCTGTCTCGCTGGGCGCGGTATTGGCGCGGTCACGCCCGGCTCATTCATGTCACGCCCCGTCAGGACTCCCGCCCGGGCCCGCTGGCGCTATACGCCCTGGACCGCAGGGCCGGCCCGCAGGAGCGGCGCGTCCTCCCC
>JAHFSL010000628.1 GCA_023265785.1 Candidatus Coatesiibacteriota bacterium
TCCGTCGTCATAGCGCTGGTGCTGGTAGAACGGCACGAGATCTGGGGCAAACCCCAGCGCCGCCCGGGATGCCATGGCCCGGGATGCATCCAGGTCCGCCCCGGCTGCGACCAGGTCCGGCTGGAGCCCCGCGGCCCGGCTGATCAGGCCGTCCGCCTCACGCTGGGGCGCGACGAGGTCGGGGGGCCGGGCCGGACCAAACCGGGCGTTGTCCCGCGACCGCAGCAGGAGCCCGGCCAGTCCGGTTTCCGTGATCAGCCGGTCATTGCGCATCGCGGCCAGCATGGAAGACATCCGGACCGACTCCGCCTTCATGAGCAGGTACTCATCGGCCATCGCCCGGTTGCTCGCCACCCGGGACTGCGCGATCGTCGCGGCCTGTTCCATGGTGGCCTGCGCCGTGCCCAGGGACTCGATCGTCCCGTCCAGCCGGGCGAGTTGGTAAAAATCCCTCTTGACCTGGCCGGTGATATCCAGCTCCACCCCGCGGGCCCTGGCTGCAGCGGCGCGGGCCTGTGCCAGCGCGGTCGCGCGTTCCAGCCATTTCTTCCCCGGAAACGGGATCTCCTGCCGGATCGTGTACAGGTCTCGCCCCATGCCGGGTCCGGCCTCCCGGGCCGCCTCCACCATCGGGTCCGGCAGCCCCGGAATGGCCCCCGCGGCGGCGGCGGCCGCATCGGCCGTCGCACGGGCGGACCGGACCAGGGGATTGTGCTCCCGGGCTTCCTTGAGGATCCCGGCCAGGGTCACCGGTTCCAGCGGGGGTGACGCAATTTCCGTGGCGAGACCCATCCCGGCACCTGCCAGGCAAGCCAATATGGTGACCATCCTCAGCATGCCTACCATTAGAGCAACTTCCATGCCGAAGTATCGTCAAATAAAAACCTTATATTACTGGTATTTTTTATCAACGCCCCGTGCGAGATGTAGGATATGATACACACGCTTGTCGCATGTCGTACACCAGGTTGGCTGACTCACTTCCCCATGAATCCGGCCCGCTGGACACCTTTCGCTGGCCGGTGGAGGATGGCTCGTGCTCATCGGCGTTGATTACTACCCTGAACACTGGGCCCGGGAGGACTGGGAACCGCATGCCCGGCTCATGCGCGAAGCCGGGTTCAAGGTCGTCCGGCTGGCCGAATTTGCCTGGCACCTGATGGAGCCCCGCGATGGCCGGTATGACTTCGGGTGGCTGGATGAGGCCATCGCCGTCCTGGTCCAGCACGATCTCAATGTCATTCTTGGCACGCCCACAGCCGCGCCCCCGCCCTGGCTGGTGACGAAGCACCCGGATATCCTGGCGGTGAACCAGGATGGGGTCCGGACCGAGGCGGGAGGTCGCCGCCATTATTGCTATTCGAGCCCCGTGTACCGGGAAGCCTCCCGCCGGATCGCGGCCAGCATGGCAGCACATTTTGCGTCGCACCCGGCGGTCATCGGCTGGCAAACCGACAACGAGATTGGGGGACCGCGCTGCTGGTGTGACCGGTGTTCCGTGGCGTTCCGCGGCTGGCTGAAAGCCCGGTACGGGACGGTGGACGTGCTGAACAAGGCGCACGGCACGGTGTTCTGGGGCCAGACGTACAACGACTGGGAGGAGATCCCGATCCCGCGGGAGAAGCATGCGACACACTCGCCGAGCCTGCGGCTTGACCATCTTCGCTTCCACTCGGCCAACGTCGTGTCCTACCATGACGCGCAGGCAGAGCTGATTCGGAAAACCTGTCCGCGCCATTTCATCACCCACAACGGCATGAGTTTTTATGACGAGGTGGACTACTTTACCCTCGCGAAATCCCTGGACTTCATGTCGTTCGACTTCTACCCGGGCAACCTCTGGGGCGAGGGCAAGTACAACAGCGCGGCGCAGGACTACATCCGGTCGGTCAAGCACAAACCGTGGTGGGTGATGGAACAGCGGTCGGGGCTGACCGGCTGGATGGAGGTCTTCAACTCCGGTGACCAGCCCGGGCAACTCCGGCTCTGGTCATGGCAGCCCGTGGCGCATGGGGCCGATGCCATGGTGTATTTCCGCTGGCGCACCGCCCGGTTCGGCATCGAGCAGTACTGGCACGGCATCCTCGACCATCACGGCCAGCCGGGACGGCGGTACCGGGAAGTCTCGCGCGTGGCCAGGGAATTCA
>JAHFSL010000007.1:0-5182 GCA_023265785.1 Candidatus Coatesiibacteriota bacterium
ACCATACCACCGGGAAGATGCTTCGCCACACAGTTGTCAAAGCTATGAATTGGAGGATTGAAGTGCCGGGGTGAAGGAGTACGGTGAAATCAGGAGGTGTCCAATGCAAATCCATCCGCTCGATGTTTACCGATCCCGCGGTGTCACAATTCTCACGCTCAGAACACTTAGGGTAATTCTTGACAAAGACCTCGCACGGCTCTACGGGGTGACAACTCGGCGATTGAACGAACAGGTTCGACGGAACCGACATCGATTCCCGCAGGACTTTGCATTTCCATTGTTGATCAAGGAGAAAAGCGAGGTGGTCGCAAATTGCGACCACCTCTCAGGGCTCAAGTTCTCTTCAAGTCGGACCTGGGCCTTTACCGAGCACGGCGTGCTGATGGCTGCCGGTGTTCTCAATAGCCGGGCGGCCATTGCCATGAGCATCTTTCTCGTCCGGGCGTTTGTTGAGCTTCGGCGGGAGGTCACGTCGTATCGTTCGATTTCCGCACGTCTTGACAAGCTTGAAGGAAAATATGATGCGCGGTTTCACACCGTCTTTGAGGCGATACGGGACCTCATGCGGCCCGTGGTTCCTCCCAAGCATGGAATTGGGTTCCGAACTGAAGGAAAGTCTTAAGGCTGCCGTAATGTGCGGCAACTCTGCTCACTCGTCTTGGGCAATCTCCAGCGAGAGGTCCAGGGCGGGGGCGGAGTGGGTGAGCGCGCCGACGGAGATAAGGTCGGGACGCAGGGCAGCGAGACGGCGCACCGTGGCCAGGGTGACGCCGCCGGAGAGCTCAATCTTTGCCCGGGACCGGCGGCGGATCAGCCGGATGGCCTGCCGGGCAATGGCGGGAGAAAAATTGTCGAGCATGATGATGTCGGGCCGGGCGGCGACGGCCGCGCGTACCTGGGTCAGGCTCTCGCACTCGACCTCCACGGGCAGGCCGCGGGCGTGGCGGCGGGCCAGGGTGATGGCGCGGCCGACGGACCCGACCGCGGCAAGGTGGTTGTCCTTGATGAGGATGGCGTCATGGAGTCCCATCCGGTGATTGCGGCCACCCCCGCACCGAACGGCATATTTCTCCAGTTCCCGAAACATCGGCGTGGTCTTGCGGGTGTCGAGGATCGTGACCCGGAATGGGCGCACCAGCCGGACGAACTCCCGGGTGAGCGTGGCGATTCCCGACAGCCGCTGGAGGAAGTTGAGCGCGGTGCGCTCCCCCGCCAGCAGGGCGCGAAGGGGACCTTCAAGGCGGGCGACTTTCGTCAGCGCCGGCACGCTGGCGCCATCGCGGACGAGCGGGCGGAAGGCGATGGCCGGGGAGGACGCCCGGAAGACCGCCGCGGCGACCGGCAAGCCGGCGATGATGCCGGGCTCCTTGGCAATCAGGGTGGCGTGGCCCCGGGCCGCGACCGGGATGAGCGCCCGGGAGGTCACATCGCCCCGGGTGCCCAGATCCTCGGCGAGTGCCGCCCGGACCTCCCGAACCAGTCGGGCGATGGCCGCCCGGTCAGGCGGGCGTGATGGGACTAAGAATCTTGAGGTCATAGGGAGCCATGTTCAGGAACCGACCGGTCTTCTGCCCCGTCAGCAGGTCGCGCCAGCCGGTGCGCGGCGGCATGGCGACCTTCTGCGGGGTGGCCGCATGGTTCAGGATGAACACGAACCGGTCCTTCCCCTTGACCCGCTCGGTGATCTCGATGTCGTCCGACGGCGCAAAGGCTGATTTCGCGCCGACCTGTCCGAGCAACCAGCCGGCCAAGGTCTGATAGAAGGCCTCGTCGCCCTGAAATCCGACCGTGACGACCCGTCCCTTCCCCACCGGATTGATCGCGGCGCCGGGCGAGCCCTTCCAGGGGCCGGCGGCGTACCGGGCGAGCGGCTTGGCCCCGGTCAGCCGTAACTGGTCGCACCAGACGCCCGCCGTGGCGGGCTTCTTCGGCAGGGGCGCCAGGAGGTCCACCGCGAAGGATTCCTTGTTCACCAGCGCATCGTATTCCTCAACGAGGCACCCGGTCAGGTGCTTGAGGAGGCCGGGCAGGCGGTCATTGACGACGACATTGTGCCGGTCCTTGACCCCGCTCCGGAAGGTGATAATCAGCATGCCGCCCGCCTCCGCGTAGGCCGTCAGCCTGGCGGCCAGCGGCTCCTCACACAAGAACAGGGAGGGCACCACCAGAATCTTCGCCGCGCTGAAATCATCGGCGGGCTGGTAATACTCAACGCCTGCCTGGTGATGGGTGAAGGCGCGGTGGTACTTGTTGGCGTGGCCCAGGAAGCTGAAGGCGGGCGTTCCCTTCTGGATGTCCAGCGCCCAGCGGGACTCGGGGTCCACCAGGATCCCGACCGGGGCCGTAAAGGTGGAGCCGGTGATCCGGTCCCCCAGCGCGCCGAACTCCTTGGCCACCCGGGCCACCTCGCGGAACCGGCGGCCGGGTTCGCCGTGGTGGTCGAGGATGCCGTGCCAGTACTGCTCGATCCCGTAGCGCGCGGTCCGCCACCGGAAGTACACCACGGCGTCCGCGCCGTGCGCCACGGCCTGGTACGACCAGAGCCGCAACTGGCCGGGCTGGTCGCCGGAGTTGAACATCTCCATCCAGCCCGTGAGGCCCGACCGCTGTTCCATTACCCACCAGGGCTTGTGCTTGACCGACCGGATGTAGTCGAGTGGGGGCGCGCCGTGCTTGCCCTGGCCCCAGTTGGTGCCCGGATAGAAGTCATGGCAGAAGTGGTCAAGCGGGGCGGCCAGCGCAAAATAATCCACCTCGTCGTAGAATCCCATCCCGTTGTGGGTGATGAAGTGCCTGGAGCAGATCTTGCGCAGGAGGTCCACGTGAATCTGGTGGTAGGCGATGACATTCGCCGAGTGGAACCGCTGGTGGTCCAGCCGGAGGCTGGGCGAGTGGGAGGCCAGTTTTTCGCGGGGGATGGGGATCTCGGACCAGTCATTCCAGGTCTGGCTCCAGAACACGGTGCCGTGCGCCGCGTTGAGCGCGTCCACGGTGCCATACCGTGCCTTGAGCCACTCGCGGAAGGCGGCGGTGCACGGGTCGCACCAGCACTTCGGGCCGCCGATCTCGTTGTCAGTCTGCCAGCCGATGACGGCGGGATGGTCGGCGAACCGGGTCGCCATGGAGGTGACGATCCGGCGGGTCAGCTCGCGGTACCGGGGGCTGGTGAAGCAGTACTGGCGGCGGCCGCCGGGTTCCGCCCTCGTCCCGTCCTGGTTCACGAGCAGGGTGTCGGGATACTTGGTAACCACCCAGGGGGGCGGCGAAGCCGTGGGCGTGCCCAGGATGACCTTGAGGTTGTGGGCCCGGTAGACGGCCATCGCCTCTTCCAGCCACCCGAACTCGAACCGGCCCTCCTTGGGCTCCATCAGGTGCCAGGCAAATTCGGCCAGCCGGACGACCTTGAACCCGGCGTCTTCCATCAATCGCGAATGTAATTCCCAGTCCTTGCGGTCCACATGTTCGGGATAGTCATCAACGCCGATCAGCACGGGGCCTCCTTCCCTTACGGGTCCAAATGCTTCCCTATCCTACGCCGGCCAAAGGACCCCCCCGACTCCCGCGGGTGTCTGATTTGCTACACCCACCTGGTTGATTTGCCATATCAGGGGGCAGAAATGATGAGAAAAGGGCCAATTGTGGCCTTCGCATCGTGGCACGGGGCTTGCTCTACAGTGGGATGTGATTCCAATCGCCTTCCTCTGGACAGCGCTCGCCCGGGCCGAGGCCGGGGCCGATGTTCTCCCCCTGGGGCTGGCCGCGGCCCTCGCGGAGGCGGCCGCAGTCAACCCGGAGGTTCTCGCAGCCCGGCGGGAAGCCGAGGCCGCCGCCGCCGGGGTGTGGATGGCGGCCTCGCCCGCCATGGCCATGGTCGAGGGGGCGCGCGAACGGGATGCGGGGATGGCCAGTACGAATCTCACCGCGCGGCTCGACCTGCCTTTTCCCGGGACCAGCCTGTTCACCGGCCGGGCCGCGTCCGCCGCGGCGGCGGCGAAGGCGGCGCGGGCCCGGGGCGTCGAGCTGGAAATCCTGGCAAGGGTTCGCATCGCTCACGCCCGGCTGTGGGGGGCGGACGATGGGGTGGCGACGGCCACGGCTGGCCGCGACCTCATGGCGCAGGCCGCCGTGATCGCCCAGGCGCGTGTGGCCGGGGGGAAGGCCGGAACCGAGGAACTGCTCATGGCGCAGGCCGAGGCGTCACGGATGGGGGTGATGCTCCGGATGGCGCGCAACGAGCGCGACCTGGCGGAGGCGGACCTCGCCGCGCTCCTGCACCGGCCGGCGGGCCGCGACCGGTTCGGCCCCGTGACCGCGCCCGACCTGCCCGATCCGTCGCTGGACCGGGACGCCCTCCTCGCAACGGCGCGCACGGATTCGCCCGGGGCGCTGGAAGCCGTCCACGAGGCGCGCTCGGCGGGGGCCGGTGCCCACGCGGCGGCACTGGGCATCCTGCCGCGGATCTCCCCGTTCCTGACGACCAAGCGGTACGACGGGGGTGGCACCGGAACCATGGCGGGGCTCGGCCTGTCCTATCCCCTGTTCTTTTGGGCCCCGGCCGCCGAGGCCAAGGCGGCCCGCCGGATGGCGCAGGCGGCGCGGGCGCGCGCGGCGTCCGCCGCGGATGAGGCCGCCCGGATGGCCGCCGGCGAAGCCTCCGAGTGGCAGGCGCATGCGGCCGCCGCGCGGGAGTACCGGACCGTGACCCTGCCCCTGCTGGCGCAGGCCGTCCGGGCCGCCCGCGCCTCCTATGAGGCCGGTCGCGGGGACTTCCTGCGGCTGTTGGCCGCGGGCCGCGACGAGGTGGCGGGCCGGCGCGAGTATGCCGGCGAGGTGGTGCAGACCGTGGAACATCAGGCGCGGCTCGGGGCGATCCTGGGCGGGGCGATGGAGGGAAAGAAATGAAGCAGCTTCTGGCCGTGATGATGGTGGTCCTGGGGACGGCGCTGGGTGCCGATGCGGCAGAGAAGGCGGATTACACCTGTTCCATGCACCCCCAGATTTCGCGGGAACGGCCCGGCGACTGCCCGATCTGCGGCATGCGGCTGGTCATCCGCAAGGCGCGGGCCGCCGCGACGGCCGTGCCCGGCCAGGCGGCGGTCCGCCTGCCCGAGGAAAAGCGGCGGGCGTTGGGCGTCACGGTGTCCCGCGTGGAACGGCGGCCGCTCGTGCGGACGGTGCG
>JAHFSL010000007.1:5282-20190 GCA_023265785.1 Candidatus Coatesiibacteriota bacterium
CGCGGGCCGCCGCGACGGCCGTGCCCGGCCAGGCGGCGGTCCGCCTGCCCGAGGAAAAGCGGCGGGCGTTGGGCGTCACGGTGTCCCGCGTGGAACGGCGGCCGCTCGTGCGGACGGTGCGGGCGCCGGGCCGGGTGGCCCACGATCCCGACCTGTACTCCGCGCTCACGGAGTACCGGGCCGCGGCCGAGGCGCTGGCGGCCGCGACCGACCCGCGCAGTCAGTCGGCGCTGACCCCGGCGCGGGACGCGGCGCGCCTGCGGCTGGCCCACTACGGGCTGGACGAGTCCCAAATGGACGACCTGGCATCCTCCGAGCACGCCGAGCACCTCATCCTGCCGGGCGCCTGGGTGTGGATTTATGCGCAGATTTTCGAGCAGGACCTGCCCTGGGTTCGGCGGGGCCAGCAGGCCATCATTACGGTGTCGGCGCTCCCCGGTGAGACCTTCGACGGCACGATCCGGGCCATTGATCCCATGCTCGATGCCATGTCGCGCACGGTGACCGTGCGCCTGCTGGTCCGGAACTCGGAGGCCAGGGCGCTGAAGCTTGAAATGTTCGTCTCGGCGGCGATCGAGTCCGACCGGGGCCGGGGACTGGTGGTGCCCCGCGAGGCGATCCTGGACACCGGGGCGCGCCAACTCGTCTATGTGGTCCGGGGCGACGAGCTGGTGCCGCGCGCGGTGAAGCTGGGCCCCCGCTTCGACCGGTATGTCCAAGTGCTCTCCGGGCTGATGGAGGGCGAGTCCGTCGTGACCTCGGCCAACTTTCTCATTGATGCGGAGAGCCAGATCGGGGCGGGCCAGGATGCGCGCTAACCGCACGCCTCCTCCACGCGAGGGGATGATTGAGCGGGTCATTGAGGCGTGCGCCCGCAACCCCATCCTCACGGTGGCGGCCGTGGGGGCGCTGGTGGTGGCCAGTGTCCTGGCGATGCGGGCGATGCCGCTCGACGCCATCCCCGACCTCTCCGACACCCAGGTGGTGGTCTATTCCGAGTGGATGCGGTCGCCGGACATCATTGAAGACCAGGTGACCTATCCGATCGTCACGGCCCTGCTGGGGGCGCCGCAGGTGAAGGCCGTGCGGGGGTTTTCCGACTTCGGCTTCTCCTATGTCTATGTCATCTTCGAGGACGGGACCGATGTCTATTGGGCCCGCTCGCGGGTGCTCGAGTACCTCTCCAAGATCCAGGGCACCCTGCCGGCAGGCGTCAAGACCTCGCTGGGTCCCGATGCGACCGGGGTCGGCTGGGTCTTCCAGTACGCCCTGGTGGACAAGGCGCGCCGGCACAACCTGGCCGAACTGCGGAGCCTGCAGGATTGGTTCCTGCGGTATGCCCTGCAGGGCGTCCCGGGAGTGGCCGAGGTGGCGCCGATCGGCGGGTTCGTCCGCCAGTACCAGATCGAGGTGGACCCCGGGGCCCTGCTGGTGTACCGCGTCACCCTGAAGCAGGTCCTGCAGGCGGTCCGGATGTCCAACAAGGAGGTCGGTGGCCGGCTGGTCGAGATGGCGGGCGCCGAGTACATGGTGCGCGGCCGGGGGTATGTGAAGTCGGCTGACGACCTTGAGCAGATTGCGGTGGCCGTCAATCCGATGACGGGCGCACCCATCCTGATCCGGGATGTGGCGAGGGTGACGCTGGGACCGGACCTGCGCCGGGGGGTGGCCGAGCTGGACGGCCGGGGCGAGGTGGTGGGCGGGATCGTGACCATGCGGTACAACGAAAACGCCCTGGCTGTGATTGACCGGGTCAAGGAGAAGCTGGAGGAACTCAAGCCCTCCCTCCCCAGAGGCGTCGAGGTCATTCCCGTCTACGACCGGTCCGACCTGATCCGGGAATCCATCAGCACGCTGACCCATACGCTCTGGGAGGAGCTGGCCATCGTGAGCCTGGTCATCCTCGTCTTCCTGATGCACATTCCCAGCGCCCTCATCCCGATCATCACCCTGCCCGTGGCCGTGGTGCTGTCCTTCCTGCCGATGGCGTGGATGAAGATGTCTTCCAACATCATGTCGTTGGGCGGAATCGCCGTCGCCATCGGTGCGCTGGTGGACGGATCCATCGTGGTCGTGGAGAACGCGCACAAGCGGCTGGAGCGGTGGCAGGCGGAGGGCCGCCGGGGCGACTATCGCGAGGTCCTGATCGCGGCAATCAAGGAGGTGGGCCGGCCGACCTTCTTCGCCCTGCTCGTGATCGCGGTCGCGTTCATGCCCGTGTTCACGCTGGAGGCGCAGGAGGGCCGGCTGTTCCGGCCGCTGGCCCTGACGAAGAACTTCGCCATGCTCATGGGGGCGCTCCTGGCAGTCACCCTCGATCCGGCCATCCGGATGCTCTTCACCCGGCTCAAGCCCTATGCGTTCAAGCCGCGGTGGGCCTGCCGGGCGGTGAATGCGGTCGTCGTGGGCACGCTGGTGCCCGAGGAGCGCCACCCGGTGAGCCGGGCGCTCTTCGCGGTCTACGAGCCCGCGGCCGCGTTTGTCCTGCGCCACCGGCGCGCGGTGATTGCGGCCTCGGCGATCATCGTGCTGGCCACGATCCCGGTCTTTCTGCGGCTCGGCAGCGAATTCATGCCGCCCCTGTGGGAGGGATCCCTCCTGTACATGCCGACCACCCTCCCCGGGCTGTCCGTCACGGAGGCCGCCAGACAACTGCGCATCCAGGACAAGCGGATCAAGGCGGTGCCGGAGGTGGACCGGGTGTTCGGCAAGGTCGGGCGGGCGGGAACCTCGCTGGACCCCGCGCCGTTTTCGATGGTGGAGACCACCGTCCTCCTGAAGCCGCCGCGCGAGTGGCGCAAGGGCCTCACGAAGGAGAAGCTGGTTGCCGAGCTCGACGCTGCGATGCAATTGCCCGGCTGGACCAATGCCTGGACGATGCCGATCAAGAACCGGATCGACATGCTGTCCACCGGCGTTCGGACGCCCGTGGGGATCAAGGTGCTGGGCAAGGACCTCAAGGAGATCGAGGCCGTCGGCATCGCGGTGGAGCAGGCGGCCCGGACCGTCGCGGGCACCCGGTCGGCCTTCGCCGAGCGGGTCTCCGGCGGGTACTTCATTGACATTGACCTGAAGCGGGACCGGTTGGCCCGGTTCGGGCTGACGATTGAGGATGTGCAGGATGTGATCGAGACCGGGATCGGCGGCGATCCCGTCACGACCACGGTGGAGGGCCGGGAGCGTTACACGGTGAATGTCCGTTATCCGCGCGAACTCCGCAGTGACACCGACGCCCTCGCCCGGGTGCTGGTTCCCGCGATGGATGGCCGCCAGGTGCCGCTGGGCGAGCTGGCGGATATCCGGCTGGTGCTGGGGCCCGGGATGATCCGCAACGAGAACGGAATGCTGGCCGGATATGTCTATGTGGACTTCACGGGCCGGGACATCGGCGGCTATGTTGGCGACCTCAAGGCCGCCGTGCGCAGCCAGGTCCGCCTGCCGGAAGGCTGCACGCTGGTCTGGAGCGGACAGTTTGAGTTCATGGAACGGGTGGCCCGCCGGCTGTCGTTGATCGTCCCTCTCACCCTGGCGCTTGTTTTTTTCCTGATCTTCCTGAACACCCGGTCCGTTCCCGAGACCTTCCTCGTCCTGCTGGCCGTGCCGTTTTCCGCCGTGGGCGCGGTCTGGCTGCTTTGGATCCTGGGGTACAACACCAGCGTGGCGGTCTGGGTAGGGATGATCGCACTGATGGGTCTGGACGCTGAGACCGGGATTTTTATGCTGTTGTACCTGGACCTGGCCCACAAGGAGTGGGCGGCGCGGGGGCGCCTGCGGCACCTGGCGGACCTGAATGAGGCGATCCTGTACGGGGCGGTGAAGCGCGTCCGCCCCAAGGTGATGACCGTGGGCACCGCGTTCTGCGGGCTCCTGCCCATCATGTGGGGGGCCGGAGCGGGCGCCGACACGATGCAACGGGTGGCCGCACCCATGATCGGCGGGTTGTTCACCTCCCTGCTCATGGAATTGCTGGTGTATCCCGCGGTCTATTCCCTCTGGAAGGAACGGAGCCTGCCCGCGGGGCGCAGAAAAAGTCTTGAACACTCGACAAGGAGGATCCCGATGAGAATGCGGAAGGCGGCGGCATGGGTGGTCGCGGGCGTGCTGGTCCTGGCCGGGTCGGCCGGGTTGGCGTTGGCCCACGAGGGCGAGGAGCACGAGGCGGCGGGCGGCCACGAGGCGGTGACCGGGGCCGTGCAGACCTGGGAAGGCGAAGTGGTGGACCTGCAGTGCTTCATGCAACATCCGGACACCGGCCAGGGGGCGGACCACGCCGGGTGCGCGAAAACCTGCATGACCAAGGGCCTGCCGATTGGATTTCTCACGGGGGGTCAAGTGTACCTGCTCCTGTCCGGAGGGCACGAATCGCTGAAAGGGCAGGCGGCGAAACTGGCCGGGGTCCCTTCCACGCTCACCGGCACGGTGATTGACCATCACGGACTGAAGGCGATCCAGGTCAAGGAGCTCAAGAAAGCCGGGAAGGCGGCGGCCGGCGCGACCACGACCGCAGTGAAAAAGGACGCGTGGGTCTGCCCGATGAACTGCGAGGGGAAGGACTATCCCAAGGCCGGCAAGTGCCCGGTGTGCGGGATGGACCTGGAAAAGAAGAAGGGCTGATCGTGCCCGCTCGCCTCCGGCGCCGTCCGCGGTGGCCCCTGGCTGCGGCGGTGGCCGGGGTGCTGGGAGTGGCGGCGGCCTGGGTCGTCTGCCGTCCCGTCCTGCCGCCGGCCGCCCGGGGCGCCCGGGTGGCGTTCCGGCTGGGCTGTCCGGCGTGCCACGGTCCCGGCGGGACGGGCGGCGTCCCCAACCCGGGGTCCGAGGACGGCGAGGTCCCCGGCTGGACCGGTGGCACACCCATGATGTTCGTGAAGGGCGAGGCCGAGTGGGCCGAGTGGATCCTGGACGGGGCCCCGCGGCGGGAACGGGCGGAGCCCCGCCCCCCCGGCCTCCTCCAGATGCCCGCCTACCGGGGTTTCCTGACCGATGCGGAACTCACCAATCTGATTGCCTATCTGAAGGCAGTTTCCGGTATGGCCCGCCCGGCCGGGGGTCCGCCGGCGCGTGGGTTCGCCGCTGCCAGCCGGTTGGGATGCTTCGGCTGTCACGGCCCCGGCGGCCGGACGGGTTCACGCAACCCCCGGAGCCTCAAGGGCGTGATTCCCCCCTGGGAGGGGTCCGACTTCGGTGACCTCGTGCGGGACGATGCCGAGTTGCGAGGGTGGATCCTGGACGGCGGCATCCCCCGGCTGGCGGGAAATCCCCTCGCCCGCTTCTTTACCGGACGCCAGCGGATCGCCATGCCGGCGTACCGTGATGTGATCAAGGCGGGCGAGCTGGAAGTCCTGACCGCCTACCTCCACTGGCTGCGCCGGCCGCACTGATCCCCGCCGGCATGGTCTAATCCGGGCCATGGTCGGCACGCCTGCCTGGGCTTGGGGAGGGTTCCTCGTCTTCATTGCGGGCATGATGGCGGTGGATCTGGTGGCCTACCGGCGGTCCTCCGGCGCCATGTCCTTCCGGTCGGCGGCCGGCTGGAGCGTGCTGTGGATCGGGCTGGCGCTGGCCTTCAACCTCGTGCTCCTCATGTGGCGCGGCCCGGGACCCGCGCTGGAATTCCTGACCGGGTATGTGGTCGAGGAGTCGCTGTCGCTCGATAACCTTTTCGTGTTCCTGGTCATCTTCAGGTTTTTCGCCCTGCCGGCGCGCCAGTACCGGCTGGTCCTGACCTGGGGGATCCTGGGCGCCGTCATCCTGCGGGGCGTGATGATCGCCGCGGGCGTGGCACTGATCAGCGTGTTCTCCTGGGCCATCCAGGCGTTTGGCGTCCTGCTGGTCTGGACGGCGTGGAAGCTGTTCACGGAGAAGGAGGAGAAGGTGGAGCCGGAGGTCAACCCGCTCGTCCGGCTGGCGCGGCGATTCTATCCCGTCTGGCCACGGTTTGCCGGCGACCGGTTCTTCATCCGGCGCGGCCGGCGCACCCTGATGACCCCGCTCCTCGTCGTGCTCCTGGTCGTCAGTACCACCGATGTGGTTTTCGCCACGGACTCCATTCCGGCCATCTTCGCCATCACCCGCGACCCGTTCATCGTGTTCACCTCGAACATGTTCGCGGTGATGGGCCTGCGATCCATCTTCTTCATGCTGGCCGGGGTTCTGCACCAGTTCCGGTACCTCCGGGAGGGCCTGGCCGTTGTGCTCGGGCTTATCGGGGTCAAGATGCTCGTGGAACACCACCTGGTCATTCCGATTCCGGTGGCGCTGGCCGTGGTTGCGGGGGTGCTGGCGGGAAGTATCGGGCTGTCCCTGGTTGCTGACCGGCGCGAACGGGACGCGCCGAGGCCGTCATCCATCTCCCGCCGCGGTGCAAGGAGGCGTTCATGAGAGGTCGTGGAATTGCGGTGGCGGTGGTGGCGGTCCTCGCGCTGGTACTGCCGGGCGCCACCGGGAGCCTGGCGGGGGACAAGAAGAACAAGGACGTCAAGACCGGAACCATCACGGGCACCGTGGTGGACCTGGCCTGCCAGATCCTGGGCGAGAAGCCGGGCGCGGGCCACAAGGGGTGCGCGGAGGGCGGGGTGCCGGTGGGGCTGGTGGACGAACGGGGTCGCCTGTGGGTGGCGATCAACGGCGACTACGGGTCGGCGACGACGATGCTCCTGCCGTACATGGGCCAGAAGGTCAAGGCGACGGGCTGGTACCTTGAACGCAAGGGGGAGCGGCTCGTCAGTATCGCGACCGTGGTGCCCGTTGAGGTGGCGACCCCGGCGGCGGGCGTCCCGTCTACCACCGGTCCGAAGGAGGAGTGGGTCTGCCCCCACCATTGCGGCGGACACGGTGAGAAGGCCGGGAAGTGCCCCCAGTGCGGGCTGGAAATGGAGCGGAAGAAACCCGAGCCGACCCGCCCCTAGGGAATCAGGCGTCCTTCTCGAACTCCATCCGCATGACGGTGGTGAAGGGCTTGAAGCCCTGGTTTTCCCAGAACAGGTGGGCGGCCTTGTTCTCCACCGGCAGGCGGACCCAGATGGCGCCCACATGGCGGTTCTTGAACCAGGCCACCGAGTGCTTGTACATTTCGGTGCCCACCCCGCCGTGCCGGGCGCCCTGGACGACGCACACATCGCGGATGACCCCGATGCGGCGGGTGTGGTAGACGGGGGGCAGTTCCTCGATCTGGCCCAGGATGTACCCCACGACCGATCCCTTTTCCTCCGCCACGGCGACATAGGCGATTTCGGGGTCCTCCAGGAGACCCCGCAGCCAGGCCGTGAAGATCGTGGAGGCATCATGGGCGATGGCGAACCGGCGGTCGCGGGCGAGATGGTAGTTCATCATCTCGAACCAGAGCGAGGCGATCGCGGGGATGTCCTCGGTCCGGGCCTTGCGGATGACGGCCTCGCTCATTTTTTATGTCTGGATCATACCAGCGGACTCCGGCGGTCGACAAGCGGGCCCGGGGGTCATGGTATACTCCTCAAGCGGTCATCGGGTCTCCCGGTCGTCTGCGGCCGCGCAACTTCATGTGATGGAAGGGTGGCCCTCCCGAGGCCAGGCTTCGAAAGGAATGGACGCATTATGCTGACGATCCGACTCATGCGCACCGGCAAGAAGAGCCGCCCGTACTTCCGCATTGTGGCCCAGGAATCCAAGCGGAAGGTCCAGGGCGCGTACCGCGAGTCCCTCGGGCACTACGATCCCCGGGACGGTGCCGGCGGGCTCAAGATCAACCTCGAGAAAGTGAAAGTGTGGGAAGCCAAGGGCGCCTCGGTGTCCCCCACCGTGCGCACCCTGATGAAGAAAGCCGAAGCGGCGGCCTGATCCCATGAAAACCCTCGTTGAACTGCTGGCCCGCGCGCTGGTGGATGAGCCGGATGCCGTGGATGTCCGCGAAGTCGAGGACGGCGACCTGCTGGTCGTCGAGCTGCGCGTGGCCGCCGGCGATGTGGGCAAGGTGATCGGGCGGCAGGGTCGCACGGTGAATGCCATGCGGACCCTCCTGCACGCCGCATCGATCAAGACCCAGCGCCGTGTCCAGCTCGAAGTGATTGATGAGGGCGATGCCGCCCCCAACGGAGCGGGCGCGTGAGCGCGGCCGCTGTCCCTGCCGGACGGATCCACTGAAGGCGGTTGGGTCATGCGCGCCTGTGTCGTCACTATCTTCCCTGAACTTGTCCGTGCCTTCCTCGCCCACGGACTGATCAAGCGCGCGACCGAGGTCGGCACCATGGCCGCCGAGGTCGCCGACCTGCGCGACTACACCCACGACCGCCACCGCACGGTAGATGACACCCCCTTCGGTGGCGGCGCCGGCATGGTGATGAAGCCGGAGCCGATCTTCGAGGCAGTCGAGGCCGTGCGGCGCCCCGGCGATCTGACGGTCCTGCTGTCACCCTCCGGCGAGCCGCTCACCCATGCGCTGGCGCGCGAGCTGGCCGCCGCGCCGGGGCTGGTCCTGCTATGTGGCCGGTACGAGGGCGTGGACGACCGCGTGGGCGCGGTCGTGGACCGCGAGGTCTCCATCGGCGACTACGTCCTGATGGGCGGCGAATTGCCGGCGATGGTCCTGCTGGAGGCCGTGGCCCGCCACCTGCCCGGCGTGCTGGGGAATGCATCATCCGCGACCGACGAATCATTTACCGCCGGATTACTCGAGGCGCCGCACTACACGCGGCCGGCGGAGTTCAGGGGCCTGAAGGTGCCGGACGTCCTGTTGTCCGGCGATCACGCGGCGGTGGACCGGTGGCGGCGGCACGAGGCGCTCAAGCGCACGCTGGCGCGGCGTCCCGACCTGCTCCCCCGCGCACCACTGTCAGACGACGACCGGGCCGCACTGGCCGCCCAGCAACTAAGGGGCGGCGGCGTAGGACCCGGGAACTTATCGAAGGAGGATCACCCATGCGACTCGCAGGTTCGGCCCAGGATTTGATCCGTGCGGTGGAGGCGCCCCAGTTGAAGGCGCGCCTGCCCCGCTTCGGCCCCGGGGATACGGTCCGGGTGACCTTCCGCATCCCGGAGGGTGACAAGGAGCGCCTCCAGCTGTACGAGGGCATCGTGATCGCGCGTCGTGGCGGCGGGACGCGGGAGATGGTCACCGTGCGCAAGATCTCCTTTGGCATCGGGGTGGAGCGGCAGATTCCCCTGCACTCCCCCTTCGTGGCCAAGTTCGAGGTGGTGACGCGCGGCAAGGCGCGCCGCGCCAAGTTGTACTACCTGCGGGACCGCACCGGCAAGGCCTCCCGGGTCAAACAGCAGTTCGGCGAGGCGGGCGGGATGGACGCGGCGTCGGCGCAGGAGACGCCCGAGATGGTCGCGGCGTCGGCGGCGGAAGCCGAGGCCAGGGTCGCGGCGGACAAGGAGAAGGCGACCGCGAAGGCCGCAGAGAAGCAGGCGGCCAAGGCCAAGGAGAAGGACGAGAAGGAGAAGGCCAAGGCCGCCAAGAAGGAGGCGGCGAAGGCCGCCAAGGCCAAGGAGCCGGAAGCCGCCAAGGCCTAGGCCCCAAGGTTCCCCATCGACCCCGGACCGGGGAGCGTGGCCTGCCGGCGCTCCCCGGTTTCGCGTTTGGGGGCGTCAGTGCTAGCCTGAACGCGGCATGTCCTACCTGGTGTTCTTCAGCATGACCCCGCTGGGGCGGGGCGAGAGCGTGAGTCCGCTGGTGGCCCGCGCCGTCCGGGTCGTGTCCCGGAGCGGCCTGCCCTGGCAATTGGGGCCGATGGGGACGACCTTCGAGGCCCCGACGCTGGCCTCCGCGTTCCGGGTACTGGCCGCCTGTGACCGGGCCCTCAAGGGTTGCCGGCGGGTCAGCACGCTTATCAAGATGGACCGGCGCGCCGGCCCGTCCGGCCGGATCGCCTCCAAGGTGGCGACCGTCCGCCGCCGCCTCATGCTGACTACCAGACGGCCTTGATGGCCTGAAAATCGAGGAGTTTCTGGTCCTTGGTGACCAGCGTGGCCTGCAATTCCAGGGCCGTTGCCGCAATGATTCGGTCGGCGGGATCGTGCAGGCTGCTCCCCCCGATGCGGGCGGCCGTTACGGCGATCGCAGGGGTGAGCGGGACAAGTTCCGTTCGGGGCTCGGCGAGGGCGTTTTCCACCCACTCCAGGGTCGGACGGTCGAGTTTGATCTTTCCGGTTTCCGCCAGGCCGGCAAGTTCCAGACAGCAGATCGCGGGGATGCCGATGGTGGTGGCGCCGGCCACCACCCGGCGGGCCTCCCGGCTGAGCTTGTGCGGAGCGAGATGTAACCACAGCCACACATGCGTATCAAGAATCGTCACCGATCCATCTCCCACTTACCCCATGGCGGAGCCATGATGTCTCCCAGGATCATGCCACTGCCACGAAGGGGTTTGTAGCGCTTCGGCTTCAGCGGGTTCACGGTGACCACGGGACGGCCACGCTTGGTCACAATGATGGATTCCCCGGTTTGTTGGACTTGATCCAGCAGGGCGAGGCAGCGGGCCTTGAACTGCCCTGCGGGGATGGTTGCGGGCTCTTTCTTCATGGTCATATCATATGACCATGAGGTCCCGGTCGCAAGAACCCGGGATCATGCTTGGTCTACAATGAGCGCGGTTTGATGATCATGGGCACGCTCGCATTCCGCTTCCTGACCCTGGCGCTGGCGGGAGTCCTGCCGCTGACGCTTTCCACCGCCATCGAGGATGTCTTTTTTGGGGCCTGGCGGGCGGCTCAGTGGGCGTTTCTGGGACCGGCGCTGGTCCTCGCCGGGGTCCTCTGGCTGCGCGGCCGTGCGGCCGTTCGGCTGGACAACCGCACGGTGGCCTGGAGCCTGTTCGCCGCCTGGGTGCTGGCCGGCGCGGGCCGGTCGGTGAATCCATGGGACGGTCTGCGGCGGGCGCTGGAACTGGCGGGGGCCGTGGCCGCCTACGGGCTGGGCCGGGCCCAGGCAGGCCGGTTTCGGCTGGTGCGCACTGCGGCGGTGGGGGCGGCCTGGATCTGCTCGCTCTATGCGCTCCTGCAGGGCGTGGGCATTGATCCCCTCCCGTGGAGCACCCGGTTCGGCCAGCGGGGGTTCGGCACACTGGGCAACCCGGACTACTATGCCGGCCACCTCCTTTTGGTGATCCCGCTCCTGTTCGCCGGACGGCTCCCCTCCCTGCCCGTCCTCGCGGGCGTGGGGGGGCCACTCGTGGTCGGGTTCCTGTTGAGCCAGGTCCGTGGCGCCTGGCTGGCGGCGGTCGCGGCGGCGGGCTGGGCTGTCGTGTGGACCTGGCGCGCCGGTGGGCTCCAGTCCGACGAACGCAAGTTTCTGGGGCGGGCGGTTGCCGGGGCGGCTGGCCTGCTGGTGGTGGCACTGGTCTTCGTTCCCGGCCTGCGGGAGCGGCTGTTTTCCATCGGGTCCGTGGGCGGCTATGACGCCACGGGCCGTCGGTACCTGTGGACGGTTGCCGCCCGGGAGTTCGCGGAACGGCCGCTGGTGGGGCACGGGACGGGGGCGTTCAAGTTTGAGTTTCCCCGCCACCAGCATGTGGGCCAACAGCTTCACCTGGACCAGTTCCGTCCGTATAACTACAGCGAACATGCCCATAGCGAGCTCCTTCAGCTCGGGGCGGAACTTGGACTTATAGGCATAGTCCTGTTTCTGGCCGGGATGGGGCTGTGGCTCCGGCGTTGGGCGGGCGCCGTGTCGGCGGCAGCTGCGCAGGGCGATCGTGAGCACTGGCGAGACCAGATGGCGCTGGGCGTCGGGCTGGCGGGGAGCTTCGCCTATTCGTGGGTAAACTTTCCCCTGCAGATCGTCCCCACCGCCACGCTCTGGTTCCTACTGGTGGGGATGGGCGATGGGATGCGGACTGGAAGTGCTGACGCCGGGCGGTCGCTCCCCCGCGCCCTGACCATGGCCGCCGGCGTCCTGCTCCTGGTGTTGGGCGCGGTCGGGTCGTTCGTGACGGCGTCGGACTTGGTGGGGAATGCCTACCTCAAGCACATCCGTGGCCAGTTGGAGGCCGACAGCACGCCCAATGCCCGGGCGTTTGCCGAGGTGGCGCGCCGGGCCGCCCCGCATGATTACCGGGTCTGGCGGTGGATTTCGCGGATTGCGATCAAGCTTGGGGACCAGGCCATGCTGGAGCAATCCCTGGCCGCGCGAGCGAAACTGCATCCGCACCTGGCTGACGCGCTCTCGGACCGGGCTGACTTCTTCCGGCACGGGGGGCAGGTGACGACGGGCCCGGAAAGCGCCCGCCTGCGCGACGAGGCCCTGGCCCGCTACCAGGCCCTGCTGGCGGTGGCGCCGAATTTCGTGAGTGCCTGGGGCGAGATCGGCACGATCCGGTTCGAGCGGGGCGAGTACCAGCTGGCCGTGGACGCGTTCCAGCGGGCCATCTACTTCCAGGACGCGAATGCGGTCTGGCATCACAATCTGGCGTCAGCTTTCGGCATCATGAAGCGGTACCGAGAGGCGCTCGCGGCCGACCAGGCCGCCGTCCAGCGGGACCCTCGGTTTACCGAGGCCTATATCGGGGTGGCGCTGTCGGCCATGAAACTGCATGACCGGGTCCTGGCCCGGCAGTATGCCGAGCAGGCGTACCGGCTGAACCCCTCCGACTCCCGCGCCCTGACCCTCCTCCGTCAGGTCCAGTAACCCCCCCGCTCCCCGGCCATCCCGTTTGGGCGGGGATGGTTCGCACCCTCATGAGGGTCGGGGTAGAATCTTGGGGGTCGTTCAATGACCTTTGTGGCGGGATAGCCAAGTGGTCGCCCGAAACGGGCTGTGCCCCTTGGCTCTAGACTGGTAAAAGTGGCGGGGTAGCCAAGTGGTAAGGCAGGAGTCTGCAAAACTCCTATGCGTCGGTTCAATTCCGACCCTCGCCTCCAGACTGGTACAGTGGCTCACACAACGGGCGGTTAGCTCAGCTGGTTAGAGTACTTCCTTGACATGGAAGGGGTCAGAGGTTCGAATCCTCTACCGCCCAGTCTTCTTTGGGAACGGTCGCCCGGTCGCATCAGGACTTGGCCCCCCCTGTTTCACGTGAAACATAGACAGGGGGGGGCGTGGAGGGGGTGTTTCACGTGAAACAATCGGGGGTGCTTCTGGGGGTGGATGTGGGCACCTCGGGACTCAAGGCCCTCCTCCTGGCTCCCAATGGGCGGCTCCTGGGGAGCGCCACGGTTCCCTATCCCCTTGAGGTCCCCCGCCCCGGGTGGGCCCAGCAGGACCCCGAAATGTGGTGGAAAGGGTGCGTGCGGGCCATCCGCCAGCTCCTGGCCAAGACCCGACTCTCCCCTGCGCGGATCGCAGGGGTGGGACTGACCGGCCAGATGCACGGGTCGGTCTTCCTGGGCCGGCATGGCGAGGTCCTGACCCCGGCCCTGCTCTGGTGCGACCAGCGGACCGGGGCCGAATGTACCGCGATCACCCGGCTGGTGGGCGGTGAGGCCGCCCTCCTCCGCCACACCTGCAACAAGGCCCTGACCGGATTCACGGCGCCCAAGGTGCTCTGGGTCCGCCGGCACATGCCCCAGGTTGACCGGAGGACACATAAGTTGCTCCTGCCAAAGGATTTTGTGAGGTTCCGGCTGACTGGAGGCTTCGCCACTGATGTGGCAGATGCGTCCGGCACCCTGCTCTTTGATGTTCGCCGGCGGCGCTGGAGTGCCGCCGTCCTCAAGGCCCTCAAGATCCCCGCCGGGTGGATGCCGGATGCCCTGGAGGGATCGGAAATCACCGGCCGGGTTTCCGCGGCCGGCGCCCGGGCGACCGGCCTGTTGGAGGGCACGCCCGTGGTCGCCGGCGGCGGGGACCAGGCCGCCGGGGCGATCGGATGTGGCGTGATCAGCCCGGGGGTCGTCTCGGCCAGCCTGGGCACATCCGGGGTGGTGTTTGCGGCCTGCCCGCTCCCCCGGCACACTCCGGATGGCCGTCTCCATGTGTTTTGTTCATCGGTCACCGGTGGGTGGCATGTCATGGGGGTCATGCTTTCCGCGGCCGGATCGCTGAATTGGTTCCGGCACTCCCTGGGTGGTGCACTCCTTCCCCACCCTCTCCCCCGCGGGGCCAATGCCTACGACCTGATCTGTCGGGCGGCTGACCGGATCCCCCCGGGCGCCGAAGGGCTCACCTTTCTCCCCTACCTCACCGGGGAACGGACACCCTACGCGGACCCCCACGCCCGGGGGGTCTTCTTTGGGCTCTCCCTGCGCCACACCGCGGCCCACATGGCCCGGGCCGTCCTGGAAGGCGTGGCGTTCGGCATGCGGGATAGCGTCGAATTGGTGCGCGGGATGGGCGTCCGGGTCGCGGAGATCCGGCTGTCCGGTGGCGGCGCGCGCAACCCGATCTGGTGCCGGATCCAGGCCGCCGCCTATGGCGCCACCGGGGTCCGGCTCACCCGGGAGGAAGGGCCCGCCCTTGGTGCCGCGATGCTCGCGGGGATCGGGACCAAGGTTTTCCCCGGCTATCCACAGGCTGTCCGCATTTGCGTCCATGAGCGCGATCGATTCGTGCCTGCCAAGGCTCTCATGCGGGACTATGAATCCGGACATGCGGCCTACCGCGGCCTCTATCCGACGCTAAAGAAAGAATTTGAGAAGCGGAGAACTCTTTAACAGAAGTTATGTTCTATAATGATACGTCAATTGTGTTTCACTTTGAAATACAAGCAAGTAAAATATTGTAAATAAGCCTTTTTTCTTCGGCACGCCTCCTGCAACACTCCTTCAGCGGACCTCTGTAGGTCCCAGTACCAGGCTTACCTGAACGGGTCTCCCTGATTGGGAGGCTTGATCGAAGCCGCGAATGAGAAGGAGGACTGCGCTATGAACGTGAAGCCATTGGCTGACCGGGTGGTTGTGAAGCCCCTGGAACAGGAAGAGGAGAAGCGTGGCGGGATCATCATCCCGGACACCGCGAAGGAGAAGCCCGAGAAGGGTGAAATCGTCGCCGTGGGCCCCG
>JAHFSL010000629.1:0-1277 GCA_023265785.1 Candidatus Coatesiibacteriota bacterium
CTTTGACGAGTTTGCGCGGGCGGCCGCGATTGATCCGAATGTCCTGCCCGGGATGCCGGGTGGACGGAATGTCAAGCTGGCTGCCGGTGATTGCCTGTTCTACAACCCGCAGGTGTGGCATGCTGCCGAATATTTGGCGGGGGCCCGGAGGGCGACGCTGCATGGCACCTGGAAGCCGACGGAAAAAGTCGATTCGTTCAAGGGTCTTCGATGGGGGCTGGACCACAACCCGTGGCTCCTGGCGCCGGAGTATCTCGGCGAGCTTGGGCCCTTAGTGAGCGCACAGCTGCCCCGGCTACAGGCCGCCATGCGCAAACACATTCAGGCGTTCGCTGGCCCCCCGCAGGGCGTGGGACGGCCCCAAGCGGCCAGCCCCCCGCCGGGCGTGGGACGGCCCAGGGCGGCCAGTCAATGAATCGCGACGCTCAGCTCCTGCGAATCCTCCGGCTGCTGCCGTGGCTGACGGTGGCGGGCAACATCGGGGTGGCGGGGATGGCCATGCAGGCGATCATCACCGGCATTTTCCCGTTCAGCCACCACTGGATCATCCCGTTCATGGCGACAGTCCTCTTCTTTCAGTCCGTTGCGTTCTTCAATCGGGGACCGGTCTGGCCGCTCACGGGGCTTTCCCTGTTCCTGCTGGGGATCGGGGTGGCCCGGCTGCGCACAATCTGGGAATCGCATCACCTGATTCATCTCGCCCTCGCGTTCGCCATCTGTGCGGCGCACCACCGGCGGCTCTCGGCCTGGATCTCACCTCCGGCGTGGCAGGCCGCGAACCGGCGGTGGGCGGCCACCATCGCCGCCGTCGCGGTCGCGGCGGCGATGGTGGCGTGGCGGCAGGGCATTTGGTGGGGTCTCAGCACCGGTGCCTGAACTGGCGCTGGCCACCGGTCCGGTCGAGTACGAGCTGCGGGAGCACCGGTCGGCTGGCCGGATCGCCGTCCGGGTCAAGCCGGGTGGCGCAGTGATCGTCTCCTCGGGCCGGCGGGTGTCCAAACGGCGGCTGGAAGAGTTCCTGCGCGAACAGGCAGGGTGGCTCGTGCGGACCCGCCGCAAGATGGAGGATTACGGCCGCCGGTTCGCTCCCGTACTGTACCAGGAGGGAGACCGGATCACGCTGTTCGAAGGGACCTACGAGCTGGCGGTGGAGCGGAAGCGGCGGGGGATGGCCGCGTGCCGGATCGAGGGCGACCGGCTGGTGGCCGCCGTGCGCGATCCACTGGCCCTGGACCGGCGGGACCGGGTCCGCAAGTCGGTCCGGAGCTGGGTGGGCA
>JAHFSL010000629.1:1287-2146 GCA_023265785.1 Candidatus Coatesiibacteriota bacterium
CACCCGGCTGCTGGAACAAGTTCGTCCGGAGGCAATGCGGTGGGCGGGGCTGCTGGGGGTGATCTATACCGACCTGCGGGTCGGCGACCAGCGGAGCGAGTGGGGAGCGTGCTCGGCCCGGGGCACGATCAGCCTCAACTGGCGGCTCGCACTGACGCCACCCTCCGTCCTCGAGTATGTCCTCGTCCACGAGCTCTGTCACTTGCGGCACCACAACCACTCCGACCGGTTCTGGCGGCTGGTGGAGTCCCAGCTTCCGGACGCGCAGGAGCGCCGCGCCTGGCTCCGGCGGGCCAGCCACCGGTTGATGACATATTGATCCACCCGGCGATGGAACCGGCTGGGCCTTACAATGGCGAAATGGGATACCGGGAGCCTGTCGCGCTGGAAGCTGCACAATTCCAGATCCTGGCGCTCCGGCGCATGACCGAAGGTGCCAAGCTTTCGGCGGCGCTGGCGGCGTCGGAACGCAGCCGGGAGATGCTCCGGCAGGCCCTGCGTGCGGTCATGCCGGGGGCGTCTGAAGCGGAGCTCCATGCGCGGTTTCTGGAGCGCATGGCATTGTGTCACAAGAGGACTTCCTAGCCCGGCGATGAAAAAAGTTCTCCTGTTCGGCGGTGGCACCTGGCATGACTTTCCCGGAGTGGCAGCGGTGCTGACGGAGGCGTTGGCCCCGGTGGCGCGGGTGGCCTACACCGAGGACTCCGGGATGTTGTCCGACCGGGGGCTCAAGGAATTCGATGTGCTGGCCCTGTACACCTGCCTCTTCACCTCCGATGACACGCTGGCGGACAAGTCCCGCGCCGCGCTGCCGGGCCATGCCCAGCACGCCGTCGAGTCATTCGTGGCAGGCGGCAAG
>JAHFSL010000630.1 GCA_023265785.1 Candidatus Coatesiibacteriota bacterium
CGAGAAGAATCGGATCTTCCGTAATCGCGGGGGACGGGTATTCTTCGAGGCGGGCTGGGCGTTGCATGCGGCCATGGAGGATGACTGTCACAACCTGATGGAGGCCGACTTCGACCGTGACGGCCGCCCCGACCTGGCCGTCGTCTACGAGGACCGGAGCGACCCGGCCCTCCCGCCGCACGCCCGGTTCGGGCTGACGGTGCTGTTGAACCGGATCGAGAACCCGAATCACTGGGTGGGGATCCGGCTCAGGGGCTCGCCCCGGACGTCGCCGCTGGGCGCCGAAATCCGGCTGCTGACCCCCGCGGGACCGCGCACCGCCGTCGTCGTGGCGGGGGATTCCTGGGCGGCGCAGGGCGCCCCCGAGACGGTGTTCGGCCTGGGGCCCACCGGGACCGCGGAGGCGGTCGAAGTGCGCTGGCCCGGGGGCCGAATCACACGTCTGGAGCGTCCGAATGTGGATGCCTGGCAAGTGATCGCCGCTCCCTGAACGCCCTATAATCTGGGAAGGTGGGGAGCCGGCGGCTGGCACATTGGGCACTCGTGCTGGGGATGATGCTGTCTTCAGGGCGGTCCCGGGCCGACGGCCTCATTGACATCGGCGAGAATGCGGCCCCCCCGTTCGACGCCTCCACCTATCCCGTCATCTTTCCCAATTGGGTCCGGGTGCCCGCCTCGACCTTCTGGGTCTGGGAGTGCGATGACCTCACGTGTGCGACCTGCACCGCCTCCTCGTTCACCGGGCTGACCGTCGTCAATGTGGGCACCGGGACGGGTGGCGCCGGTGGCGATATCACGGCGGTGTACTGGAACTATGAGTGCGGCGCGGCCGCCACCGCCCAGCTGGCCCTGACTTACGCCGGCGTCTGGGGCGGGAGCGCCGCCTGGACCTGGTCCGGTTCCGTCGCCTTTCCGAATGACGCCTGCGGCCTCTGCTATTGTTTCGGCAGCCTGAACCTCTACGCCGACATCGGGAGCTGTCCGGTGGACGGCAACACGCTTGCCCTGGCACCGCGCTACGACTCGGTGCTGGGGCGCGGGGGGGTGACGGACTCCTGCAACTACAACGCGCCCAGCCAGGCGGTGTCACCTTCGCCTCGCCCGTTCCGGTACGTCTACAAGCAGGCGACGCCGGATGTCGTGGCGCCCGGCGACACGATCACCTACACGGTGTACTGGGGCCGGCCGGGTTCCGCCCCGCTCACCGATGCGTGGATACTGGATACGTTGCCGGCCTATACGCACTACGTCACGGGTTCCGCTGTCCCGGCCGCGGATGTGGGCTGGGACCCCGATCCGGGCCCGCCCAATCGCGTGCGCTGGTACATGGCCGCGCCAGGTGCGACGACGGGTGGTGCCACCGGGATGATCCGCTACTCGGCAACCGTGGACTGGGGCAATGGCGAGGTGTTCGAGCCCGGCTCGGGTGACGTCGCGGCGCCCGAGGGCCAGCCGCTGAACAATGTGGCGCACTTCTCCTGGGCGCCGGGCGGGTGCGCTCCCGGTCGGTCCTCCAATGTCGTGGGTTCCACCGCCCGTCGATTCATCTACTGGATGATCGGGGACAACGACGTCCTGTTCGCCCCCCGCGTTGGCGTGCCGGACGACGAGATGATCTATTCGATTTTCGTCAAGAACGTCTCGACCACGCGGACGTGGTGGAGCGTGGACATCTGGGACACCGTCCCGACCCAATTGGATGTCTGGGGGACGGGCTACGGGTTTGACGATCCGTGCGCGGGTTGGACCATGACGCCCTCCGGCTGCGCAGCAGCCTCCCCGGGACGGAAATTCGGCGCGGGGGGCACCGTGCTCACCTGGTCGCTCTACATGGAGCCCGGGATGACCATCGAACTCCGCTGGCGCGCCCGGGTCCAGCCCAATACGACCGCCGGGGCGACCGCCATCACCATCGTGTCACTGCTGGAGCGCGGCCGCACGGGGATCGTTGGCGGGACGGGCAATTCCGGCGTGCCCAAGAACTTCGTCCAGCTCGCGAATATCGTCCTGCGTACCACCTACATCAGCTACCTCAGTATTTCCACGCACAACAGTCTCGGGCAGGACGGATGGTTCATCAACTTTTACCCGACGAACCGGGCGACCAACTTCGAATTCCGGAGCATCTATTATTCCGGGAGCATT
>JAHFSL010000631.1 GCA_023265785.1 Candidatus Coatesiibacteriota bacterium
GTCCTGCAATCCCCCCGGCCGATTGCGGGCGGACCAGAGCCGCCGGTGCTCACCGAGCATGCGGCGCAGGTCTCCCGCCATGGTTACCGCCTCGCCGGTTATCGTTCCCTTCCGGATGGCCACCGCCTTCCGGGCGGCATGGGTCAACATGGCCGCGGCGTTCTGGAACTCGTCCACCACCAGCGCGGCGTCGGGCCGCGCCATCCGGGCCTGGCCCAGCCGACCCGCGATCCCCGTGATCCGCTCGACGGCCTGGTTGGCCGCCTCCGCGGTGAGCTCCTTGCCGACCTCGGCCTTCTTGAACGACTGGGCCAGCGCGTAGAACAGCGGGCCGTTCTTGACCGCCGCCCCGGCCCCGCCCAGGTCGCGGGCGATCCCGGCCATGACCCCCGCCGCGTCCCGAAACGCGAACCGGTCCACCGCGGGAACCAGGTCGGCCTCACGCTGGGCGGCATGGCACCACGCGTGCGCCGCACCCGCCGCGAAGGGCAGGTACGAGACCGGCAGGTACTGGAGGTGGCCCATGTCGCCCCAATCGGTGTTCAGCAGGCCGGTGGCGCCATGCTTCAATCCCACCGCCGCCGCCCGGCGGATGTTCGCGAGCGCATTGTCGGTCTCACCGGCGATGGACCGCCAGGAGGAGGTGCCCGGGCAGACATAGTAGGTCAGCCCCGCGGCGCGGATTTTGGCCCCCTGCTCCTCGAAGGGGTGGTCCGCATCGTAGCCCCAGTTCAGGAAGACGACATCCTTGGGAATCTCGGGGATCATCTCGGGATGCTCGAGCGCGATGTCACCCCAGAAGTGCATCGCCCGGCCCCGGGCGGCCACGAGCTTCTGGATCTTGAGCAGGAATTCCAGGTACACCCGCGGCTTGCCCTTGGCCTCCACCGCGGGGGCGGCCCGGCCCTTGCCCAGTTCCCAGGTCTCATCGCACCCGATGTTGAACTTGCGGCTCGAGAAATGCGGGAGCAGTTCGTCGAACATCTCCTCCAGCAGTTCCAGCGAGCCGGGATTGGTGGGGTCCAGGGTGGTGGGCGGCAGGCTCTTGCCCCACGGCGCATCGAATCCGTCCGGGCACTCGGCCAGCGGCCGGTACCGGGCCAGTTTGAGCCAGCGCTCGAAGTGGCCGAAGGAATTCTGGTTGGGCACCAGGTCAATGTGGCGGTCCCGGCAGAACGCGTCCAGCCGCATGATCTCCTCGCCCGTCATCGGGCTCGCCTCCGCCCAGACCTCGCGGTGGTGGCGATAGGCGAAGGTGTGCTCCGTATAGAGCTCGAGATGGTTGATCTTCCACGCGGCGAACATCTCAACCAGCCCGAACAGGGTCTCCATCGTTGGCACCTTGTCCCGGCTGATATCCAGCATCACGCCCCGGACGGGGAAATCGGGATGGTCCTCGATGACGCATCCCGGGAGGGAGGCCGGGGACTGCCGGAGCATCTGGATCAGCGTCTGGACGCCGTAGAACGCACCGGCGGCGTCCCGGGCCACCAGCCGCAGGCCACCCGCGGCGATATGGAGCCGGTAGCCCTGCGCGGGCACGGCCGTGGCGGGCGCGAGTTCGATGACCGCCCACCGATCGGCGTCCGGCCGGCCGTCGCCGGCCACCAGCGGCAGGTCCACCCCGCTCGTCTCACGCAGGGCCAGCTGGAGCGCCAGGGCCGAGGGGAGGAGCGCGGCGGCGTCCCCCACGAGGCACAATTTGCCGCCGGGTTTCACCGCCAGGTCCCCCGGCGCCGCCGTCACCGATCGCGGTCGGGGCAGGTAGATCATTCCATCGGCGTTCATGGGGCCCTCCAGGGTCAACCGGATTGTCTGGGCGCCAGTATACCCCCGCCCGCGGGCGGTATGATCGGCCCCGGGATGGGCACGGACCGCGGCATCGGCATCATCGGGTTGGGCGGCATCGCCCTCAACCACCTGGCGGCGTACCGCGCCCGGGGCTTCCGCGTCGTGGCCGGCCACGATGTGAGTCCGGCCGCCTTCCCCAGCGTCCGGGAGGAATTCGGCGTCACACGGCTGACCACCGACCTGGCCGAGTTCCTGGCGACGCCCGGGCTGGACCTGGTGGACCTGGCCGTCCCCCATTACCTGGAACTCCGCCGCCCGCTGGTCACAGCCGTGGCGAAGGCCGGCAAGGCGC
>JAHFSL010000632.1:0-755 GCA_023265785.1 Candidatus Coatesiibacteriota bacterium
TCCACACCAGGTTGATCGCCACCCGGTTGTGTCCGACGGCCGCAATGACATCGGGCAGCGGCGACTTGTCCGTCAGACCCAGGTCCGATGCCGCCCCCGTGCTGTTCCCGGTTGAATCAGGTCCCCGCACCGCCGGCGCGGCTGCCGGGGCGTTGTCCGCCATCGCAACGAGAGGTGCCGCCATCCCGGCCAGCAGCACGCCCATGCACAACCACCTTGCCACTCTACTCGTCATCGGATCCTCCTTGTCGGATTGTTTCGGGCCGGTCCAAAATAAAAACGGCGTTTCCGGGGGCGATCATCACCCCTGAAAACGCCGTTGTTCAATATCCCCAAGCTTTTCCCTGCTTCATGCCCCCCAGTGGGCCCCGCCACCCGGTCGTCCCGACCGGCGCGACGACCGACATTATCAATTCACCCATCCGATGTCAAGTCGCCGGCCTAGGGGTCGGGGGTTTCGGACTCCCGGGGCCGCCATGGCCACCCCTGCATGAGCCGGTCCACACCGGATTGGAGAACCGAGGCCTGGGTCACATCACGGAGGACGCCCCGCCGGTCCCGCTGGCGCACGCCCGCATCCCAGATGATGGCCCCGTCCCGGGTGCGAACGAGTGCCACCCGGAACTGGGCATTGAAATACACCACGATGTAGCTGGAGGCCGCGTTGATGCCCATATCCGTGGTCTTGCCCAGCTTGGCCCCCACCCCCTTGGAGACCTGCTGGGCATCGCCCTCCACCTCGGGACCGAACCGGA
>JAHFSL010000632.1:765-2143 GCA_023265785.1 Candidatus Coatesiibacteriota bacterium
CAAGGGCCCGGCCGAGCACCGGATCCAATGACCGGGATTCCAGGTACTGCCGGGCGGCCGCCTCGGCCCGGGCCGCCGACCCCGTCCGGGTGAGCGCCGGGGACCCGGTGCACTCCACCTGCGTGGCCGTCATCCGCAGCGCCGTGACGAGCGCGGAGGCGGTCAGGGCCATCGCCTGGGGCAGGGACACCCCGCTGACGCCCTCGGGAAAGACGCTCCCGGGCGGAATCGCACCGGGCACGGCGAGGGGAGCCACGATCGCGATGGAGGCCGGCGACCATTCCGCGGGATCCGCGGCCACCCGCACCTCCGGTCCCGACGTGCCGCATCCGGCCAGCGCCAGCAGCAGCCAGGTCCCCCGCGTCACGTTCCCCATCGGCATCGGCTCCATTCTAGTGGTAACGTGAACCCATGCGCGTCCACCTGCCCCGTGGCCCCATGCTCGCCGCGTGCCTGCTGGTCCCCCGCCCGGGACTCGCGGCGGGTGACGCTGCGGGGTTGTCCGACCAGCTCCGGCTCTTCCAGAGCCTCCAGGAGGTCATCGTCCAGGTTTCCAGCCGGGTCAAACCCTGGGTGGTCCATATCGAGGCCGTCCAGAAGCGCGGGGACCAGAAATACAAGGTGCAGGGATCCGGGCTCATCCTCGACGGCAGCGGGCGGATCGTGACCAATCACCATATCGTGGATGAGGCCCGGCTGGTCACCGTCACCCTGCCCGACAACACGAAACTCGAGGCCCGGGTCCTGGGCTCGGACCGCCAGACGGACCTGGCCCTGATCCAGGTGCCCTCCACCACGGCCTGGCCGCAGCCCGTCCTCGGGGATTCCAACGCCGCGTCCGTGGGCGAATGGATCATCGCCGTGGGCAACCCGTACGGGTTTGACCGGACCGTCTATTTCGGGATCGTGAGCGGCAAGGGCCGGACGCTCGCCAGCCTGAACCCCTACCAGGATTCCGACTCGGGATTCGATTTCACGACGGATTTCATCCAGACGGATGCCTCGATTGATCCCGGGTCCTCGGGAGGGCCGCTGGTGAACCTCAAGGGTGAGGTCATCGGGATCAATTCCATGGGGCTCGTGCGGGGGATGAGCTTCACCATCCCGATCAACACGGTCAAGGAAGTTGTCAACAAGCTGGCGCAGGGGAAGCTGGCCCGGGGCTGGATCGGGCTGGCGGTGCAGCCGCTCACGGCCGAGCTCCGGAACTATTTTGGCGTGGTGGAGCGGGGGGGCATCCTGGTCAGCGAGGTCCAGCCGGCCTCCCCCGCCGCCGCCGGGTTCCGGCAGGGCGACATCCTCCTGGAGTTCAACGGGCAGCCCGTCTCGGCCGAAAACGAGGAGGACCTCAACCGGCTCAGCCGGTTGATCTGGTCGG
>JAHFSL010000155.1 GCA_023265785.1 Candidatus Coatesiibacteriota bacterium
GCAAAGAGGTCCTCCCAGATTTTTTCCACATAGAAGGCGTGCGTGAGGTGCAGGGTGGTCACACCGCTGTCGAGCACCCCGGCGGGGTTGAGCGCCACCGCGGAGACCCCCTCCCCCGCGGCCGCCATCGCGCCGCCCATGCCCAGCGCCCACGCGGTGTTGGTCAGCCGCAGGCCCTCGCCGAACGAACTGCCGGGCCCCCCGCCGCGGGCCGGCGTGGATCCCAGCAGGGAAGACATCACAAAGATCACGGCGAGCCTCACCGGATCACCCCGAGTTTGCCTTTCCGAAACGTCCGGCCACCCGCCCCGTCCGGGGTCTCGATGGAGTACAGGTACATCCCGGCGGCGACCTGGACTCCCGCCCGATTGCGTCCGTCCCACTCCGCCGTGTGCCCGATGGCCGGCGGCAGGGCCATGATCTTGACGCCCGTGAGGGTGTAGAACCGGACGATCGCCCCGGGGTCCAGCCCGGTGAACCGCGCCTTCTCCCCCCGGGTGAGGTCCACCGGGTTGGGATGGGGATGGATGCCCGGCACGGCGGTCAGCGAGAACCCCGCGGTGCCCGCAGCATCCGCGAGGGGAAAGTTGGCCCCGGTCCGACCCCGCGCCACCGCCGTGTTGATGAGCGCCGGGTAATCCTGCGCTGAATCCCGGGCCACCCCCGTCAGCGCCAGGATGCGCGTGCCGTGCGGCTCAATCGTCCCCAGCCGCCAGACGGCGGCCGTGGCCGTGGAGATGGTCGTTCCCTGCGCGGTGGCGAGCCGCATCGGTGCGGGCAGGCCATCCGTCACCTCCACCGCGTACGCCGAGAAGTCGGTGATGTTCTCAACGGTGATCGTGAATCCGACCGGCCCCGGGCTGGGGCCGGCGACGGGCGTGGCGGTTTTCCGGACACTCAACCGCGGAACATTGATGCAGGCCAGGTCAATGGCGTTCGTCTGCTCCGTGGCCTGCCAGAGGGTTGCCGCGTTCGTGTAGTTCGCCCGGAGGGCGACCGGGTCCACGGCGGAGGAGGTCACGGTCAGCGTAAAAAAGATGCTTCCGGTTGTTCCCGGCGGAACCGGGGGCAGGCGCCAGAAGAGTTTGGCGCCGTCAAACCAGGCCGTGGCGCCGCCGGCGACCGAGCCGTAGGCGAACCCCGCGGGCAACGAGTCCCAGAGCGAGATGTTCAACAGGGTCTCCGCACAGGCATTGGTGTAGTTGAGGGTGAACGGGACCTCCTGGCCGGGGGTGACGCACTCGGCGGTCGTGGTCAGCGAGAGCGCCAGGAAGGAGTCGGAGACATGGACGGCGGGGGGCGCCCCGGTTCGCAGGGGCGGCGTGAAGGTCTGCCCGCCGCTGTTTTCGTACTTGATGGTGACGCGGTTGATGAAATCCCGGTCGTCCCCGCACGGCACGGGCGTCGTGTCGGCGGGTATCAGGGTCACCGTCGCCGTACCCGATTCCCCGGGATGCACGGTGCCCAGCGACCATTTGAGCTCCCGCGTCACCGGGTTGTAGGAACACAGGCCCCCGCCGGTGGCGGTCGTACATCCCCCGAAGAGCGCATCCGGGGCCAGCGAGTCAATCAGTTCCACTTTCAGCGCATCCCCACTGCCGGTATTGGTCCAGGTAATCGTGTAGATCACGGGCTCCCCGTTCGCGTACCCCGGCTTGCCCGGCGCGAAGGCCAGGTCGAAGACCGGCTGGACCACGCTGACGCAGACGGGATTGCTGGCCGCATCCGGACGGAGGTACGGCAGGGGGTTGCTGTACCGCGCCTCGGCGTAGTTACTGCACGAGGATCGCATGGCGGCCGTCGCGGTCACATAGAGGAAGACCGTCGTGCTGGCTCCCGGGGCCTGGTCGGGCAGGGACCAGGTTACGATGGTCGCGCTGGCCGTCGCCACCGCCAGGCAGGGCGCCCCGCTACACGACCCGAACACGGCCCCGGCCGGGAGGGTATCCCAGACCGAGACCTGGACGGCGGGTAGGCCGCCCTGCGACATGACCAGGATGGAATAGGTCAGCGGCCCTCCCTCCCCGATGTCCGGCTGGCTGGCCCCCTTCACGATCCCCAGCTGGGCGTCGCCGATCGTCAGGCACGCATCGGTGCAACTCGGGCAGGCGAACCCCACATTCGCGCGGTCGCGGTACGCGGCCGCACCGAGGATGTTTTGGCAGGCGGCCACGGTGGGCCCGGTGACCGTCACCGTGTAGGCCAGAACGGCAATGTCCCCGGTGTCGATGCGCTGGGTCCCTGCATTCCAGACCACATCGGTCCCGGCCACCGAGCAGGTCCACCCCGGCGGTCCGGTGCACCAGCCGAAGATCGTTCCCACCGGCACCGTCGAGGCGGCCACCACCCCGCAGGCCGTGTCGGTCCCGACATTGGTCACGGAGAGTGTCCAGGACACCGGGCCGCCCACCGCCTGGGTCTGGTCGCGCCTGACGTAATTCATGGTGAGTTGCGGCCGGGCCTTGGTGACGTCCAGATCCCCCGTGGTCGCCGACATGCGGGCGCACGGCTCCACTTCCCCGTAGGTGGTCCAGAGCCGGCTGGGCCCGATCGGCGCGGGATCACCGTCCACGGACACGGTGAAGGTGAGGTCCAGGGTCGCGCCGGGCGACATCTCCGCGATGTGCCACTCCAGGATGCGGGGCGGGCCGGGCCATTGGACCGCCGGGGACGGGTCCGCGGCAACAAAGGAGGTCCGGGGGGGGACGGAATCCCACGCGACGATCGCCTCGGCGGAGTCCCCGCCGAGGTTGTGCAGGAAAAGGTGGTAGGTCACCGCGCCGCTCTGGACCACGGGATCGGTGACGGTCCATTGCGAGACGTCCAGGAGCGGCCGTTCCAGTTCGATCAGGGCGGACCCCACGCCCCGCGGGGAGGTCGGGAAGGGGACGCCCGGCGTGAATCCGAGAAAGGCATCGTTCGGTCCGAGATCCCAGCAGGTGCCGGAGAGGGTGACCCAGAGGAAGACATGCGTGTTCGCCGTCGGTGCGACGTTCGGGAGCACCCAGTCCACCCGGTTGTCAGCGGCACTCCAGATCCCGCCGCCTGAGGCGTTGGCGAAGGCCATGCCCGGGGGGAGCGAGTCCCAGAGGGTCAGCCCCGTGAGCGTCGCGGTGAACTCGTTGATGACATCGAGCGTAAACATGATCTGGCCCCGGCGCGGCGCCGGATTCTTGTCCACGAATTTCCGGAAGAGGAGCTGGGGAATGTGAACATCCACCTGGGACTGGTTGGACGCCACCTGAATCTGGTGCTCGAAGGACGCGTTCTTGAGCGCGTCGTAGTCCAGGTAGGCGGTGTTCCGCACGACCGCCGTGGCCCCGGTCATCGTCACCTCGAATTCCAGCCAGCGGGTGGCCCCCGGGGCGATTGCGGGGATGGTCCAGGTCACCATCGTCGTCCCGCTCAAGGCCCCGCCGCTCAACGGCACCAGGTTGGTCGCCCCCGCGGGGATGGAATCGAACACGACAAGGTTGTAGATCGTGGTCGTACAGGCGGTCTGGATCCAGAGCTTGTACCGGACCGTGTCTCCCGCGTTGACCGCGGAGGGGACGGCGATCTTGGCGATGGTCACCGCGATGTTGAGGCTCCCCGGGCTGGTCGCGGTGAACTGGGAACTGTCATAGTTCAGGGTCGCGGTCAGCCCGGCCTCGTTCCGGGTGCCGAACGTCAGGCCCGGTTTCACGTTGGCGATGAACCGGAGTTCGCCGGACTGGCCCGGCACGACATGGTCCACCACCCAGCGCAGGAAGAGCCCGGGTCCCGTCGCCGGCTCCTCCCCGTTCGTCCACGGCCCGGTCAACGCGGTGGACCACGCACTGGCCGAGACCGCCGCCGGGCCCGCCGGCGCCGGGGAGGACCACAGGTTCCGGCTCCCCGGCAGGAACGCCAGCCCGCCCCCGCCCGAGGGGGCCCCCCCGCAGAGGGTCAGCGTCAGCGCCAGGTCATTGATCGTCCCGTCCCCGATGTTGTTCCACCCGAGGGTGTAGACCAGGGCATCGCCGCCGCAGACATATCCCGTGTTGGAGATCTTGAGCGACACGCTGGGCACCCCCCGGGTCAGCGCGTCGAGCCGGGTTGTCACGTACTGCGTGAAGGTGGCACTGGCGCCCGGCGCCAGCGACACCGGGGTCTTCCCGCCCCAGGTGTAGACAATGGCGCTGTCATCACCACTCCCCGTGGTCGTGAAATACCACGGGGCCTTGCTCGCCACCGGCCATGCCGCGTACCGCAGTTCCTCTGGCGGCGTGGGCGGCAGGAGCAGGGAGCCGCCGCCCACCGTGCCGAAGATCTGGAAGCTGGGGAGGGTCGGAGAGTCCGCCACCTCGTACTTCTGGAAGGCCGGGGCGACGGTCTCGGTGAAGACATCGGAATAGGGCCCGTTGGGGTCGCGCGGCCGGAACCAGGAGGCGTCAATGGCCGCCACCATCCAGTCCCACAGGTACCGGACGCCGATCGTCCGGGTGATGCCCGAGGTGTTGGTGACGGTCACGGTGTGCCGCACCGAGCTGTTGAACGAGGTGGACCCAATCACCGCCACCTCCTGGATCACCGTCAGGTTGGGCAGGGTGTAGGTGGTGCTGAAGCCCCCCGGGATCGCGGCCTGACCCACCGTCTGTGAATTCATCCGCATCACCGTGTACCCGTCATAGGGCGTCACCGAATCGGCCGCCGGGACCCGTGACCAGTCCGTGTTCACCCACATGATCCCGGCGGCATCGTCACGCACGGTGATGAACGAGGTGCCCAGCGAGTTGTTGACCGAGTCGTAGAAGATGCTCTTGGGTGCAAACGCCTGCCAGTCACCCGTCTCGATGGTAAAGAGGCCGATCCTGCCGAAGGCGCCGGGATCGTCGTCCATCTTGACCGTCAGCCAGTGGTTCGTGGCCACCTGGATCGTGGCCTCCACAGGAGAATATCCCGTCACCCACAGCGCCAGGACGCTCAGGGCCGCCCGGCGCGCCCTCACCGGAGCTTGAACTGCTCCCCGAGGTAGAGGCGGCGGGCCTGCTTGTCGGTGGCCAGCCGCTGGGCCGTGCCCTCACGCATCACCCGCCCCTCGAAGATCAGGTACGCCCGGTCGGTAATGGACAGGGTCTCGCGGACATTATGATCCGTGATCAGCACGCCCAGGCCCCGCTTCTTGAGGTGCTTGATGTGCCGGTGCAGTTCCTCGATGGTGATGGGGTCGATTCCCGCAAAGGGCTCGTCCAGCAGGAGAAACTTCGGGTTGGTCGTGAGCGCCCGCGCAATTTCCACGCGGCGGCGCTCGCCACCGGAGAGCTTGAACGCCTCGCGCTTGGCCAGCCCCTCCAGCGAGAACTCCCGGATCAGACCCTTGAGCCGCGCCGCCCGCTCCTTGACGTCAAGCGGCATGAGTTCGAGGAGACAGCGGAGATTGTCCTCCACGGTGAGTTTCCTGAAGACGGAAGGCTCCTGCGGCAGGTACCCCAGCCCGCCGCGGGCCCGCAGGTGCATCGGCCTGCCGGTGAGCTCCTCGGAAGCCCGCCCCGTGACCAGGGCGATCCGGCCGGCATCCGCCCGGACCAGGCCCACCAGCATGTAGAAGGTGGTCGTCTTGCCCGCACCGTTGGGGCCCAGCAGGCCGACGACCTCGCCCTGCCGGACCTTGAGCGAGACGCCGTTGACGACCGGCTTGCCGCCGTACCGCTTGACCAGCCCCTCGGCGGTCAGCGAGGTGGCCACCGGGGCCGCGGTCACCGGGCCGCCCCCGGAGCCTGGAGTTCCTCCATCTTCTCCGGCACCAGGTGGCCGTTCACCGACCCGCGCAGGATCGTCCGGCCCGCCTTGAACCAGGTCTCGGCCTCGTCGCACTCGAACTCGTGCGGCGGCCGACGCAGGAGGGGACGCCCCGTCAGGACCGCCCGGTCCTCGGCGCCGTAGAGACGCGCCTCGCGGCAGGTCGCCTCGTTGACGCCCTGCATGATGTGGACGGCACCCCGGGCGGCGGCCTCCCGCGTCTCCACGGCCACATCCATCTCCTCGGCGGTGACATCGGTCAGGTCATCGGCCTCCCCCGTCATCATGTGGCAGTGGCCGCGCGCTTCCACCTGGCGCAACCCGTTCGTGTACCGGAGGGAGTCGCAGGTCAGGTTGAGTTTCCGCTCGGTGTCCGTGAGATGCACCCGCCCGGTCGCCGTGGCCTCGGCGGTGGTGCGCAGGGTCTCCAACCGGTCGGCCCACAGGGTCGAACTGGCCCGGACGACCACGACCTCGCCGGTGAAGCTGGCCCGGCCGTCATGCCCCTTGTATTCCACCTGGCGCCCCCGGATCCGCACCGGGACATCCAGCGCGGAGGTGGAGG
>JAHFSL010000633.1 GCA_023265785.1 Candidatus Coatesiibacteriota bacterium
CCCCGCCCTCCGGCGGCTCCATGGCCGGGCCCTTGCCTTCACGGCCGCGTGGTTTCTGGGCTGGACCCTCCTGCCGACCGGCGGGGTGGCCCGCTTCCTCCTGCCGCTCGTGCCGCTGGTGCTGGCCGCTTCGCTGGATGCGGTAGCGGTGCTTCCGCCGGGCGGGCTTGCCGCCCGACTGGCCCGCGCCTACCTGCCGATCCTCGTCGGATGGCAGGTGGTGGCCGTGGTAGCCGGGTGGGCCGGGGCGCCATTGGGCTGTGCGCTGGGGGCAGAGTCCACGCGCGCCTGGCGGGCCCGGAATGAGCCGGTCTGGACCGAGGCCCTGGGGTGGATGGAGGCGTCCGGGAATGCGGGCGGCACGGTGGCGCTGGTGGGGCAGGGGGTGCAACATCCCCGGCCGTTGGGCCTGCGGCTGTGGGCACACGAAATTGAGCACGCCCCGCCCGTACGCGCGCTCGTCCGTGGCGCCCGGGATGAGGCCCGCCTCGCCGTTGCGGTCCGCCAACAGCGGCTCACGGCCGTTCTCTACAACCTGCCCGCCGCGAACTTCTGGGGGCCGTACGCGGCGCGGTATCCGTGGACGCCGCGCGAGGTCGCGCTCTGGGGGAGGTACTGGCGCCGGCATGCGGTCCTGGCAGCGGCGTCCGGACGCTGGAGCGGCGAGGAGGGATTCCTTCTTCTGTACCGGCTGGCCGCGCGGGCCCATCCACCGGTTCCCCTCACCCTCTTCCTGCCGGGGACCGAGGCGGTGTTCGTGGAGGCCCGGCGCGGGTACTTCGACGGCCGGCCCGTGGCCGACCTCCTGCCCCTGCTCGCACCCTACCGGGGGGCGTTCGAGGGGATTGCCGCCTACGGCATGCGGACCGCCATCCTGGCGCTGGACGCGGGCCGCGCGGGGGAGGCCGCGGCGGTCCTGCGGACGGCGTGCCGGGCGCTTTCGGCGGAGGAGCGTGCCGTGTGCCGGTTCTTCGGGGGAAGCGACATGCCGGGAGGGCCGGACCTGCCCCGGCGGCTGGCGGCCGGCTGGCCGGCCTCCCGCCTGCGCACCTCCGATGAAGCCGCGTTGGCGCTCAACTTCGGCCTCCCGCTTGCGGTGGTAAGGTGAGGACGATGCGCCGTCGCCGCGCTCTGGCCTGCTTCCTTATTGTTCTCCCCCTCGGGGCCCGGGCCGGGTCGGAGTATGCCGGGATGGGCGGGGTGGGGATCGGCATGCCCGCAACCTCGGGCGACCTCTCGGAGAATCCGCCCGCCGCCGTGGCGCGGGGGCTGGACCGGCGGGAGGGGGCGGTGCACATCGGCGCGTCGCTCAGCCGGCTCACCTTCGCGGGGAGCGCCTACAACACCACGGTCAACACCGTGGATGCCTTCGCGGGGATGTCCGGGCTGGACCTGTCGGCGGTGACGCCCCTGCTCGGGGCGGGGCGGTTGGGGATCGGCGTCTGGCAGGTGGACAGCCGCGAGTTACGGGTGGATGAGCCGCTGGACCTCGCGCTGGCGCGCACTTCCGGCGGGCCCGCCCTGGCCGTGAACTATTCCGGGGGCACGACCCGCATCCGGCAGGTGGAACGGCTGGATGCCGTGGGGCTGGTTTGGCTGGTGCCGCTGGCCGAGGGGGACCAAGGGATCTCGGCCGGACCGGTCTACCTCAATCAGGGCGCAGAAGGGTCCATCGAGGTCAGCGCCACCAGCGCGGTGGACGGCACCACCGAGCCGATCCGGCGGCTGGCGGGCCGGCGCAGTCTCAACGGATTCGGCGTTCAGGCCGGTTGGTTCTACCGGCCGCTCCCGGACGGAAGCCTGGGCGTCAGTGTCCTATGGATCGGCCCGATGGGGGGCTATGCGTGGGAACAGCAGGATGGAATACCTGCCATCCGCGACACCTCCTCCCGGCCGGCGCAGTTGCGGGCGGGGGTGGGCGGGTCCTTCAAACTAATTGAAGGACTCATGGTGGCGTTGGACCTCAAGTACGGCGGGGAGATCAAGCACACCGAGATCAGGCGGGTGGGCACGCCAGCCGCGCGAACCGTGACCGAGTACACCGACCCCACCTTCGCCATCCATGCCGGGGTGGAATACCGGTGGGACACCCCCTACGGCGAGTTCCCGGTGCGCGCGGGATTCTATACCCGGCCC
>JAHFSL010000634.1 GCA_023265785.1 Candidatus Coatesiibacteriota bacterium
TGCCGGTGTATCGGTGGGCCCTCCCGGAGGATCTGGCACCGCTGACGGCGGCCGCCCGGGAGATCGCCGGCGGCCGGGCGGACGTCGTGCTGTTCACCGCCGCGGCCCAAGGGGCACACCTGGTCAAGGTGGCACAAACGGAAGGGTTCGGCCGCGCACTCCGGGCCGGGCTGGCCGGGTGCGCGGTGGGATCGGTGGGTCCCACCACGACCGCCGAGCTCCGCGAGCTGGGACTCGACGCCGACTTCGAACCGGATCACCCCAAGATGGGCCACCTCGTGCTGGCCGCGGGGGCCCGGGCACGCGGCATTGTCGCGGGGAAGCGTCCCGTGTCCGGCGTCGCGCCATCCGGTCCGGCTCCCGCCCCCGATGCCGGGGCGCGACTGGGTGATTCCGTCTTCATGAAGGCCTGCCGCCGGGAAGCCGTGCCGTACACTCCCGTCTGGCTCATGCGGCAGGCCGGCCGCTACATGAAGGAATACCGGCTCCTGCGCGAATCGGTTCCGTTCCTCGATCTGTGCCGGCGGCCGGACCTGGTGGCCGAGGTGACGGTGGGCGCGGTGGAGCGGATCGGGGTGGACGCGGCCATCGTCTTTTCCGACCTGCTGGTCGTCTGTGAACCGATGGGATTCCCCGTCGCCTACACCAAGGGTGACGGCCCGGTCATCACGGGCCCCATCCGCGCGGCGCGCGACGTGGACCGCCTGCGCGACCTTGATCCCGACCGGGATCTCGGCTATGTCATGGAAGGCATCCGCCGGTCGCGGGCCGCGCTGGCCCCGGACATCCCGCTCATCGGGTTCGCCGGCGCGCCATTCACCCTCGCCTCCTACCTGATCGAGGGCGAGGGGTCGCGCTCCTTCGCGCGGACCAAGGCGTTCATGTATGCGGACCCGGGGGCCTGGAACGCCCTGCTGGTGCGGCTGGCGGACGGCGTGGCCCGGTACCTTACGGCGCAGGCGGCCGCGGGGGCGCAGGCGGTGCAGGTGTTTGATTCCTGGGTCGGCTGTCTGTCGCCCGATGACTACCGCCGGTTCGTCCTGCCGCACACCCGGGCGCTGTTCGCCGGGCTCCCGGCAGGGGTGCCCTCCATCCACTTCGGGACGGGCACGACGACGCTCCTGCCGCTGATGCAGGAGGCCGGCGGGACGGTGATCGGCGTGGACTGGCATGCCGATCTCCTGGAGGCGTGGGACCGGCTGGGTGCGGGGACCGCCGTCATGGGCAACCTGGATCCCGCCGTGTTGTTTGCACCGGAAGCGGAGGTGCGCACCCAGGCCCGCCGCCTGCTGGACCGGGTGGCCGGCCGGCCCGGCCACATCTTCAACCTGGGCCACGGCATCCTGCCCGGCACGAAGGTGGATCATGTCCGGGCGCTCGTGGATGAAGTCCATGCGGCCTCCCGCCGTGGCTGACGGCCCCCGCCGCGCCGTCCTGCTCATCAGTTTCGGAGGCCCTGAGCAGGCCGACGAGATCCGGCCGTTCCTGGACAATGTCCTGCGCGGGCGGCCGATCCCGCCGGAGCGGCTGGAACTGGTCGTCCAGCACTATCTCGACATCGGGGGCCGGTCGCCGCTCAATGACCTGACCCGGGCGCAGGCGGCGGCGTTGGAAGCTGAACTGGCCGTCCGGGGCTCGGCCCTGCCGGTCCGGGTGGGCATGCGCAACTGGAAGCCGTTCATCAGGGACGAGTTGGCCCGGCTGGCGGGCGAGGGCGTCACCGAGGTGATCGGGGTGATCATGGCCGCGCACCGGGGCGAGGCCAGCATTGACCGGTACCAGGCGACCGTGGCGGAGGCCTGTCGGGACTTGGGCCCCACGGCCCCCGCGGTCCGCTATGTCGCCCCCTGGTTCGACCATGTCCAATTCATCGACGCCCTCGCGGATCGCGTGCGCGAGGGGCTGGATGAACTGCCGGGCGACAAGAGGGAGAAGGCCCGGTGGCTCTTTACCGCCCACAGCGTGCCCGAGACGATGCCCGGCGCGGACCTCTATGTGGCGGATCTCAACCGCACCGCGGAACTGATCGCGGCGCGTTTCGATGGGCATCCCTGGCGGCTGGTCTGGCAGAGCCGGTCGGGGTCCCCGCGCGACCCGTGGTTCGGCCCCGATATTTGCATCGCCT
>JAHFSL010000156.1:0-3045 GCA_023265785.1 Candidatus Coatesiibacteriota bacterium
AGCGTCCGCTGGAACAGCGCGAGTACGAGCAGGGCGGGAAGGAGGCTGATCACCAGGGCCGCGGCCACGGCGTAGCCGGGGGCCCCGGACTGGTAGAGGTGGTACAGGAGGATCGGCAGGGGCCATTCGTCGCGCCGCTGGCAGGCGATGAGGGCCCACAGGAAGTTGGCGTACGCCCACAGGAAGGACTGGAGTGCGAGCACGCCCGTCATCGCGCGGGCGAAGGGCAGGCCGACATGCCAGAACATGCGGAGCTCCCCGGCGCCCGCGATCTGGGCCTCCTCGAACGCGCTCGCCGGGATGCGGTCAAAAACACCCTTCATGAGATAGATATGATACCCGTTCAGCAGGGTGGGCAGGACAAGCGCCCAGACCGAATTCAGCAGCCCGAGGGACCGCAGGAACAGGAAATTGGGGACGGCGACGGCTTCGAGCGGCACCGCGGCGAGAACCAGGAAGCCCACGAGACTGACCTGGACCCCCGTCCTGCGCAGGCGGGAGGCCACGAACCCCGCGGGGAGGTTCACCAGCAGGCTCATGACCGCAAACAGCACGGCAAACCGCGCGCTGTTGGCCAGCCCGTGGGTGCTCTCGGTCATCCAGTCCCACGCGCGCCGGTAGTTCTTGAACAGCAGTTCCGCGGTGTACCGCCACCGGTGGCGCTCCCAGTCCAGGCGGTCTATTTCCGGGGCCGGCCACGGGACGGCGGCCAGCGACGCGTACGACCGGCCGTGGGCGTCCGCCGCCGCGGCGGCGGTCCCGTACCGGTCGTGCAGGAAATCGCGCCAGATGGCCGCCGCGGTCCGGAGGCGCAGGCGGGCCGGGGGCACCGTACGGATCCACGCGTCCCAGTCCTCCCACGCGGCCGCCGAGTCGAGCTTCTGGCCGCTCGCCGCGAGGGGAACGGCCTCCGGCGGAACCCCGTACCGGGCCGACACGGCCGCCGCAGACCCATGGCGGGCCACCAGGAATTGCACATACTGGGCGTGGAGCGCCTCGTCCACGGTCACCTCGAGGAGCAACGGACTTGCGATCTCGCGCACGAATCTGATCCACATCCTTGCGGGCCCGGGCTCGGGCGGCATGACCTCCGACAGGTGCAGGTCCTCCCACCGCGAGCAGGACACGCCGAAGGCGGCGTTCAGTTTGGCGAGATCCTTTCCCACCTCTGGTAGTTCCTTGAGGAACCCGGTGAAGAGATAGTCCATCTGGAGCGGAATCCGCCATGCCGGTTCCAGGTCCGCCTGCGCGAAGTCCAGGTACGCGGCCACCCACGGGTCGGCGCGGGGCCAGGCCCCCCGGCCCGTCACGCCCGGCGTCCCCGGGCTCTTCACATGGGTAAACGAGGTGAAACTCGTGCCGAACGCCCGGTTGACCGCGGCGATCGAGCCGAACCGGCGGTGCAGGTGCCGCTTCCACGCCAGGTCGCTCAAGCCTCCGTACGCCGTGATGGGATCGCCGCTCCAGTACGACCAGCCGGTGAAGGTCACCGCCACATGGCTGGCCGGCATTGGCCCCGCGACGCAGGCGAGCCCGTCCTCGGCCAGCCGCCGCCACTGGCCGGCCGGCTCGGGCTGGTCAGGCAGTTCGCGCAGGGTCTGGTTCCCCGCCAGCGGCGTGACGTAGTACGCGCCAAACCAGTTGTACCAGGTCCAGTACTCGTACTTGACCGCCAGGTAATAGCCGTAGCGCTGGGTGCGGTTGGCCAAGAACCGGAAGTCGGGCCAGGTGCGCCCCGCCCACCAATCCGTGACGTCGCCGAAGGAGGTCGCCACGAGGAAACAAAATGGCCACAGGCTCAGGAGCACGGCCACCGCGACCGCCAGCCAGGCGCCGGCCTGCACGACCCGCTCGCCGGGCGCGGCGCGGCGGAAGGGCGAGAAGAGGGGCACTACAGAACCGCCTCACCACGGCGGACGGCGCGCACCTGAGCGAGGGCCACCAGCAGAACCGCGGAGACCAGGAGCCATACCTGGGCCATGGCGTACCCGAACCTGACGTACACATAGGCCTGGTTGAAGATCTCCAGCCCGACCAGGTGGGTTGCCAGCCCGGGGCCGCCTCCGGTCATCAGGAAGACCGGTTCGGCCGTGCGCACGGCGGCCAGCAGCCAGCCGATGAGGGTGATGCCCAGGATCGGCCTGAGGTGGGGCCAGGTCACCTGCCGGAACCGGACGCCCAGGTCGGCACCCGCCATCTCGGCGTCCTCGTAAAGTTCCTCCGGCACGGCGGCCAGCCCGGCAAGAAAGAGCAGCTGGGTCGCGCCGGCGGTGGCCCAGGCCTGGGACAGCACAATGGAGACCAGGGCCAGCCGGGGGTTGCCCAGCCAGTCCCGGGCCGCCAGCCCCAGGCCGCCCAGCACCTGGTTGACCCCGCCCGCCGGCGCGAGAAGGGTGCGCCAGACGACCGCCACCACCGCCGCGCCGGCCAGCGACGGGAGGAGGAGCGCGGTCCGCAACCACGCCCGGCCGACCGGCACGGCCGTCAGGGCCAGCGCGAGGACGAGCGGGCAGACGAGGCAGAAGAGGAAGGACAGCGCAAGATACTCCGCGGTGTTGAATGCCGCGAGGTGGGTTTGCGGCGAGACGAGGGCGTTGACGTAGTTCTCCGTCCCCACGAACCGGCCGCCGCCGCGCAGGACGCCCGTCCTCAGGCTCATGCGGATGCCCTGCACCAGCGGCAGGGTCCCGAAGACTGCCGCCATCGCCGCGGCCGGCAGGAAGAGAACAGTCATCTCCAGGAGCCGGAGGCCGGTCAGCCGGGACTGCGGCTGGGCGCGGACCGCGACCCACTCCGCGCGCAGGGTCCACCACAGCCGCCCCAGCCCCCACGCCAGCACAAGGCCGAACAATGCCAGGGCCGCCGTGCCCGCGGCCCGCCACCGGGGTGAATTCCGGCGGGAGCGCTCGTGCACGGCTTCCTCGAACCGGTCGGCCGCGCGGCGGAGGGCCTCCCCGGGCTGGGCCGTCCCGGCGACGACCGCCGCCAGTTCCGGGGCAAGGAACCCGCATAACATCTCGAATTCCGGGTGCGGCGGGTTGGGGC
>JAHFSL010000156.1:3055-6263 GCA_023265785.1 Candidatus Coatesiibacteriota bacterium
CCCCCGCCGTACCCGCGACCATCGCCGCGACCCAGGACGCCGGCCACCGCGCCACCGCCGGGTGCGCCGGAAACCGGGACGCGAGGTCCAGGGAAATGACGCCGGGCGCATGCGCGGCCAGATCAAGGAGGCGGCGCTCGAACGCTCCGTTCGTCAGCATCGCTGTCGTCTGGTACTCCCAGGCCAGGGTGCGCAGGGCCGGGTCGCGCAGGCTGGTCGGCAGGACCGAGCCATACCCCGCCACGACATAGGTCACGGGTCCCGCCGCGGCTGCGCCCGGCACGGGCGCGAGCCTGAGTCGGTCCGCTGGTAACACGGCAACGCTCGCCTCGACATGCCGGGTGTCGGTCACGCCCAGCGCCAGGTGTTCCGCTGCCACCGCCGCCAGCAGGGCGGCGGGGTCGTCGAACACGGGCAGGCCCGGCCCGTCGTCCCGGCGCAATTCCGCGCCGGCCCGGGCCAAACATTCGGCGGCGTGCACGCCCGCGGTGCCCGCCACATCCTGCGAGATGCCGTCGGGGGTCACCCGGACGATCTCGCCACCCGCGTCCTGCCGGGCGAGCGCGTGCCACAGGTAGGCCAGCGAAACGCCGCCCGGCAGGGCCAACCCGGGCCGGCCCGGACGGGCCAGCCGCCGGGCGAGGGCGATCAAACCGTCCCAATCCCGGGGCAGGGACCCCGCTGAGATTCCTTCGGCAGCGCACGCGCGCTCAGAGGCCGCCAGCATCGCGATGGAAGCCGCGGAGGGCACCATCCACTGGTGGCCTTCGAGCCCGAGTCCCGCGATCAATTCCGCCGGCCACCGGCCGTTCTCGGGCCAGGCCGCCCAGAGATCATCCATCGGCTGGACCAGGCCCGCCCCCACGTAGACGCCCAGGTCCTTGAAATCAATCATCATGAGGTCGGGGCCCGCCTGGGCGGCGAGGCTCATGATCTGGCCAGCCCCGGCCTGCGGACCGGGCAGGGCTGCGGGCTCGAACTCCACGAGCGTGAGGCCGGGATGGCGCGCCACGAACTCCTGGTGGAGCTCGCTGGCGACCCGATTGTCCAACAGACCCGAGCCGCGCCAGGGCAGGAGGGCGGTCTGGATCGTGAGACGGACCGGCGCCGCCCGCGCGATAACCGCGGAGGATGCCGCCATCCACAGGACGGCGCCCCAGACGACGGTTCGGCGGGTCATCTCGGGCTCACGTCTCGCACGAGGGCCTGGAGGCGGGCCGGAGTGATCGCGGCCGCCCGGATGGGGAGGGGCGATCGAAGATGAGCGAGCAGGCTGGCGCGCAATTGCAGTGCCGCGGGCCGGTGATCGAGATCGGTGGCCACATCCAGTCCCGAGGCCAGCAGGCGGCCGCGGCCCACCCGGGTCTCGAACACCAGCCCGAGATTCCGGTTCTCGTACCAGGTGTCGATGGCGCGAACGATCGGCGCGGGCGGCCGGGGGAGGCGGCCGAGGTCAAAGGCGGCACCATGGGAAAGCAGGTCCCACCACTGCCAGTCGGCGTGAAAGGCGGTGGGGAACGCGGCGAGGGCGGGGTGCCGGGGATCGCACAGGAGGCCCAGGGTGTGCGGAGGGGCATTGTTGGTGTAACACGTATTCCAGAACACCGGGGCCATACCCAGCACCGCGCCGCCGGTTTCAATCCGCGCCGGGTCGGGGCTCCAGAGGACACGACCTCCAGCGGCCAGCGTGGCGAGCGCCACGCGGTCCAGGTCGCGGGTTTCGAGGATATTCCGGTCCGGTGGCACGGGACGGCGGATCGGGAACACCCAGAATGACCAGTCATTGGCGACGTCCGTGCCCCGGAGGGAGACGGCAAACGTGTACCGTCGGGCCGGGGCGAATGCGGCCAGGGGAACGCGGACGGCGCCCAGGGGAACCCCGTTGGCCACCGGGACCTGGCGGGTCAGACAGGTCCCGGTGGCCAAGGTCCGGCCGGCATCATCGGACACGCGCCACCGTGCTGCGGCGCGGAGCGGCCGGGGTCCAAAGTTTGAAACTTCCAGCGAGGCTGAAAAGACCTCGTCGGTTGTCCAGGTCCGCTTCGGCAGCCTGGCGAGCACCACCGTCGGGCCGCAAAACCTGGAAAATTCTCCCGGCTTAAGGTAGGGCTTGGCGTCCCAGAATGCATCCAGGACGCCCACCAGGGAGGTGCCCTGGCCGGGAAAATCGTGCAGGTCGAGGAGCTGGAATCCCCCGAACCCCTTCGTCCGCAGCGCGGACTCGATTTCCTCCTTGTAGCAGGCGACCTGCAGGCGGCCGGAGGCCATGAGGAACGCCCGCGCGAGCCGACTTAAGCCCTGGTCACGCAGGATTTCCCGGAAGGCCTCGAAATTGCGCGGCCGCAGGAGTCCGGTGTACTTGGCCATCTCGCCGAAGTTGGGGAACGCGCACCACTGGCCAATTTCGTGGGCGACGACCGGCACCCGGTGGCGGCGAACAAACGCGCGGTAGTCGGTCGTCGTCTCCGGAGGTGAGGAATGCACACGGGACGTGAGTCCCTCCTGCCAGTGCTGAATCCGCGGGTCGGGGAGGACATGAAAATGGTTGGCGGGGATGGCCGGCCAGCCGGACCCGCTCGTATACATCCGGCGGGGGTCCCGGCGGCGGAGCGAGCGGACAAATCCACCGAGCCAGGCCTTCCGCCGTTTGCCACCCGGCTCGTTGCCGTACGCCATCATGACGAACGAGGGATGGTTGCCGTACGCGCGCAGGATGCGATCCGCCTCCGCCATGATCCACCCCTCGACCGGGTTGCCGTCGCCCAGCGTGGCCCAGCAGGCGGCCTCCACCTGGAGGTACATCCCCGCGGTATCGGCGGCGGCGAACGCGGCCTCCGGCGGACACCAGGAGTGAAACCGGACATGGTTCAGCCCGTGGGCCTTGCAGACGCGGAAGATTCGCGTCCAGGCGGGAACATCAGTCGGCGGATAGCCGGTGCGGGGAAAGACGGCGCATTCCAGCGTCCCGCGCAGGAAGGCCGGCCGACCATTGATCGCGAACCGCGTGCCGCGGGCGGTGAACGCTCGTAGCCCGAACACGGTTGCCGCGGTGTCCCGGAAGGCCGTGCCGCGGTCCTGCCTGCCGGCGAGGGCGACGTTGAGCCGGTACAGGGCCGGAGAGAACTCGTCCCACAGCCGGGCCCGGCGACCGAGCGCGTAGCGGAATTGTATGGTTCCGCCGCGGGGACCGACGACCCCCGATCGCATC
>JAHFSL010000157.1 GCA_023265785.1 Candidatus Coatesiibacteriota bacterium
TGCCTTGAGTATGCGGGGGGCGTGACACTTCCCGGGATGACGGGTGGATTCTCCACCGCCTGACCGCGGTCAGGATTTTGGCGGTCAGGTGAGCGCGCCGGCCACCTTTTCGAGCTTGTGTCGGTCCAGGACGGTCAGGTTGCGCCCGTCCATCGTAATGACTTTCTGCTCCTCAAACTCCGTCAGGAGCCGGATCACCGTTTCCTGCGCCAGCCCCGCCAGCTCGGCCAGGTCGAGCCGCGTGTACGGCAGTTTCACGGTGGCCCCGTTCTTCTCGGCCTTGCCGTGGCTGGCCACCAGCATCTGGAGCAGTTCCGCAAGCCGTTCCCGCGAGGACTTCATGGCCATGTCCCGGGCCTTGTCCTCGGCCTGGCGGACATCCCGGGCCAGCAGGGCCAGCATCCGGACAGCCAGCGTCTGGTGCTTGACCAGGAACGACTTGAACCGCGTCTCGTCAATGTAGGCCCGGCAGGATTCCTCCAGCGCCTCGGCGGTTGCCGAGTAGGATTCCGAGGCGAGCAGGGCCCGATACCCGAGAATCTCGCCGTTGCCGGCGATGCGCGTCGTCAACTGGTGCCCTTTGTGGTCACTCTTGTAGATCTTGACCCGGCCCGAACAGACCAGGTACACGCCGTGGGGTTTGTGCCCCTCGTAGAAGATGACCTGCCGCTTCTTGTACACATTGGAGATCCGGGCGTCCCGGAACTCCTGGAATTCGGGCGCCTTGAGGTCCGAAAAAAAGCAGGACCCCCGGGCCCGGCACAACTCGCATTCGGGAGCGGCTTGTTTGGGCATTTGATTTATCCAACCTTGATCATACGTTACCCGTTTCCCGTTGTCTGGACTGTGACTGCGGTCATGCTTTTCACCTGATACCCCTACCGCCCGCCCGTCCCGAGCCGGGTTGCCAGGTCGCGAATCCCCGATTCGACGGTTGCAATCGCCTCCGCCCGGGCGGTCTCACTGGCGGTCACGGTCCCGGATTCAATGTCCACGATCCGGACCGTGACCACGTAGCTCCCCTCGAACCGGCCGATGGAGCCCAGGGCGACGCGCCGGACATTGAGCAGTTTCCCCAGCCGGACGGCACAGGCCTCGTCGGTGCACCCCGTCTGCTGGAGGGCCTGCTCCCCCAGGACCTTGTCCACATTCCGCCGCTCCAGGATCGTGAAGGCACCGGTCTTGACCAGCGCGTCGCGGAGCCATTCGGACGCCACCGCCGCGGAGGAGGCCGCCACACCCTGGGCCTCCAGGTCCATGACGGCCAGGGTCAGGGCGGCGGGGGCGGGCGCCTCGGGCGGTGCCCCCCCCGCTTCCAGCCGCATCAGGGCCGCGGCACCGGGCGGACCCACATGGCCATTCGTCTCGACCACCGCCACCGCCTTGCCCCCCTCGTCGCAGGCGAAGACGAACCGGCCGTCCGGCGAGACCGCAATCCGGCCGGGCGCCTGGCCGGCCTTGGCGGTCCCGGCCACGCCCCCCCGCGCCAGGTCGATGGACGCGACCCGCCCTTCGCGGGGAAAGGACACGTACAGGAAGCCCCCCCCCGGCGCGACCGCGAGACCCCGGGGCACGGCGGGCAGGGGGATTGTCCGGCTGAGCTCGTCCGTTGCCGCCGTGAAGACCCGCACGGTTGCGTCCGCGCAGGCGGCGTAGACCTCCCGGCCGTCCGGCGACACCGCCACATCCAGGGCGGTCACGGACATCGCGGCGGCCACCAGCTTGTTGCGCGGGTCGAGGCGGTAGAGTTTCCCGGCCCGCCCGGTGGCCCAGAGCCACCGCCCGTCGGGCCCGGCGGCGAGCCGTGAGAACCCATTCCCCCTGGCATCAAAAGCGCCCGTGGCCTGGTTCCACGTGGCGTCCAGGATCGTGACGACCCCGGACCAACCGCGGATCACGTAGGCCTCTGTCCCGGCCCGGCCGAACGCCACCGCCACCGGTGACTCCCCCGTCTTCACGTCGCCGACCCTGGCGCCCGTTGCGGACCGGAATTTCGTCACCCGGTCACCGGGCCCGGTATTGGCGACATAGCCCCAGGCGCCCCCGGGTTCCAGCGCCACGGCACCCGGCTCGCCCCCGACCGCCAGGTCGGGCAGGACCTCCGCCCCGTCCACCGCCGACAGGAAGAGCAGGCGCCCGAGGTTCTCGCCCTGGCTGGCCACGGCCACGTACAGTGTCCCGCCGTCCGGCGAGACGGCGAGGTCGCGCGGCGCCAGCCCCGCCGTCGGCAGGAGGCGGGCCAGAACCGGTCCCCCGGCGCGGGCTTCCCCAACGACCAGCAGGGCAAGGGTGGCCCCGAGCGCGGCGGGACTCATTGGCCCGGTGCCGCCAGCCAACAGGACTGGAGGCCGATGCGAATCTCGGGCCCGGTCATGGACAGCGTCCGGTGCGTTCCGTCCGGGTTGTTGTATCGCCCGTGCAGGGCGGCCCCGCCACCGTCCGTATCATCCGACTCGATCGTGGAAAATTCCAGCCAGCGCCAGCCCGCGTTGATGAACCCGGTCAGCGGGAACGGCAGCCACGCCACCGGCGTCAGCCACTCGCATTCGACGGCCCCCGCGAGCGACGGCGCCGAGGCCGACAGGGCTCGGTTCCACCAGCGCGTGCCATACGGTCCTGACTCCCGGCCACGCTCCACGCTGGCGACCAGTTCATGCCAGCCGACCCGGGCCGCGACCCCGATCCGGCACCAGCCGAACTCGCGCACCAGCAGGGTCACGCCGGCCTCCTGGCCGGTCTCCGTCAGCCGGGTCAGTCGGGCGACGCGCTGGGTCTCCAGCCCGGACATGGGATCCACGGCGGTACGGAATCCCGTTCCCGTGAAGGCCCCCGCGGCCGCCGCGCCCGCCACGTCCAGGTCCAGGGTGAGTTTGAGGTCGGGTGTTGCCCCCCAGCCGAAGGCCACGCCCCCCGCCACCGCGGTCAACAGGTCGCCCTCGGGAATCGCGCCGGTCCAGGAATCGGACTGCATCGCGCTGTTCTCATCATGCAGGGCCACCCGGGCCCCGTAGAGATCGGGGCGGATCACGCCGCCCCACCACCGGAGGGACCACTGTCCGGCGTAGGAGGCAGGGGGGACGGGCTCCGGACCCGGAAGTTCCGGCCCGCCCGAGGCCATGACGAGATTCCCCGTGAGCGCGGCCACGAGCGCCAGCGCGGCAAGCACCCGGACGCGACCGGCCAGGGAGGTCGTCACCGGGCGGGGCGCGACCGGACCAGCAGGGTGGCGGGCACCAGCATGACGAGGTCGCGGGCCACCGTGTCCCATCCCGCGTTGCGGGGTTTGAGCCACGGGATCCACCCGCCCAGATAGGTCCCGAGCACGTCAAAACAGCCGCAGTCCATCTTCACCCCGCGCACCTGGTCGATCACGAGCGCCGCGGTGAAGACCGCCAGCAAGCCCAGGGAAATCCACGCCGCCGCATCGGCCAGGGCGGGCCACGGTCCGCTCCCCCGCGGCTTGCGAAGAACCGCCCCGAGCAGGACCAGGCCGACGGCCACCTCCACGCCGGGCATGGTGGCTGCCACCCACGGCACCAGGGGGGCGGGCACGAGGTCGAAGCCGAGGACCGAGCGCAGGAAGGCCCGGGGTTGGGCCAGTTTCCCGCCCGCGGCGACCAGCCAGATCGCCGCCAGCACGAGCCGGCAGACCGTGGCGGTCATTTTTCCTGGGGGAGCCCGGCGTTTTCCCAGGCGTTCCAGCCCTGCTTGAAGTGCAGGAGGCGTTTGAAGCCCGCCTTCCCGAGCGCCTCAACCACGAGGTCGGATTCATCGCACTCCTCGCTGGTGCAGTAGACCACCGTGGGGGCGGCGGGATCGAGGAGGTGGCGCACGCGCCCGAACCCCGCCGCGAAATCGGTGGAAGGAATGTTCAGGGCGCGCGGAATGCGGCCCAGTGCAAACACCTCGGGCGACCGCGCGTCCACGAACGCCGCGGCGTGGGCACGGGCCAGCCGCTCCGCCTCCGCCAGCACGATCACCGTCACCGTGGCCGGGGCCTCCGTGTGCGTCACTACCTTCTCTACGAGGGTCGCCCCAGGAGCTCCACTCTGCTTGATTGTTCGTGGCGCGGGTGGCCGGGGGAGGGGCGACGACCGTTGAGGGGTCGGGGTTACGGTCGGCGACCCTCCACCGGACAGGACCCGCGCCTCCCCCCCTCCCCCGGCCACCCGCGCCGACTGCTCTGGAGCGGAAAAGTCCGTCGCGGCGGGCATCGGGGCGAAAATACCTCGCGGGGACAGCACGTTATAGACCAATCCCCCCGCGGCGCCGGCGCCCACGAGCACGCCGATCGCCCAGGCGCGCGACGGCGTGGCGGCCGCGTGCCTCCGACGCCGTACCCGCGGCACTACTCCGAAACCCCCATGGTGACCTTCCAGATCACGATGCGTGGATCGGGAGTTTCACCCTTGCGCGGCTTCCTGTCGGGCGGCTGGTTGACGCCGATCGCCAGCTCAAACCCGTCGGGGGTGGCCGCCAGCCACCGGACTTCCCGGCCCCGGAACCGCGCCTTGCGCTCGCGGTCGCGGGCCAACGCAAAGTTGACCCGGTTCCCGCCCTTGAGGTCTGAAATTACGAAATAATCCTCGAAGGGAAAGGCGATCTTGTCGGCCAGCGGCAGGATCGCCGCCACCTCGCCGAGAAGTTTTCCCGAGGGATCGCCCAGAACCGTCCACGCCTTGTGCTTGCGGAGGTTGACGCCGTTCAGGGTCCGTCGATGCCCGTCGCGTTCCACCCCCAGCCAGAGGACCAGCCCACCGTCGGGCGCTGTCCAGTACCCGAGCACCCGCGTGTCGGACGGCGTGCGGAACTTCCACGGCTTGCCCACGGCGGGCGCCTTCTTCCCCTTGACCACGGGGGACGGAGGCGCGGGGGCCTCGATGATCGCAAGGACGCGCTTCTTGGCATCGAAGGTGAACTCCCACCCCGCGGGTGCGGCCGGGGCGGCGCCGGCCTCGTAACGGTCCAGGAAGTAGCCGGGCTCCGCGGCGTCCACGATCATCTGGTCCTCCAGCATGGACGCGGCGGCATTCCCCTTCCAGAACCGCTGGGCCTTGCGGTGGCGCTTGATCAGCACCTGCAATCCGTTGCGCACCTCGTCGCTGGTGATGCCCTTCTTGACCGCCTCCTCGGCGAGGAGGTTCCCGTCCTCCACCTTCCCGGTGAAGTAGAGGCTCGTCGCCTCCAGGAGCCACACCTGCTCGAGGCGGACCTTGACCGTGGCCGCCTCGGGCGAACCCCCGAGCTTGGCCACGGCTTCCTCGTACACCGACTTGGCCGCCGGCCAGTTCTGGAGCGACTCGAAGATCCGGCCCTGGGCCAGCAGGCCGCCCACGGCCTCCTTGGCGGCCGCGCAGTTCTTGCACAGGACGCCGTAGGTTTCGAGCGAGTCCCTGAACGGCGATCCCGCGTGCTCGAGGACCTGCCCCAGCCGGAGCAGGACGCCGGCATAGGCGGGCGTGCCATCCGTGCGGGCCTTCAATTCCTGGAGATAGGAGGCCGCCTTCTGCCAGCCGTTGAGCCGCTCCTCGTACAGCGAGGCCGCACGGGAGAGCGCCTCGGTGGCCTCCGGCTTCCGCGGGTACTTCGTGAACACGGTCTCGTAGGCCTTCGCGGCCTCCGCGTACTGGCCTTTCGCCTCCATCGCCTGGCCCTTCCGCATCAGGTAGCGTTCCGGCCAGATCCACTGGCACCCCACCAGCCACAGGGCCACCGCGGTCGCCCCCCACCGGCGTACCGCCGGTCTCACCGGAGGATCTCCGCCAGCCTCGCGACTTCCTTTTCGACCGCCTGCTTCATGGACGGCCCCAGGCCCTGCTCCACTGCGGCCAGCCGCATCTGGATCAGGTCGGCCAGGGCCGCCTTGACCATCTGCAGGATCGGCTGGGCGGGGAACAGCTCGATGTTCTTCACCAGCCGACTCACTTCCACCTCACCGTTGTCGAGCAGGTCGTTGGTCTGGCTCCAGTGGACATTCTTGAGGATCGGATGGGTTTTCTGCGCACGCTCCAGCGACCACGCGAGCATCTTCTTCGTCACCTTGTCACCGATAAAGGGGGTGAGCACCTGTTCCATCCGCACCCGGCCGATCTCAAACTGGTGGCCCAGGTCGTCCACGGCCGCGACCACCTCGGGGGCGGGCGGCATCGGGGGCGCCCCGGCGACCGGGGCGTTGGGCGCCGTGGGCGCCGCGGCCGGCGGCGCGGTAGGCGGCGACATCGGCGGCGGCGGCGGCGCAAAGGGAGTTCCA
>JAHFSL010000635.1 GCA_023265785.1 Candidatus Coatesiibacteriota bacterium
CCGGGTGCCGCCACCGGATCGGCGTGCCCCAATCCCACCATGATCCGTGCTAAGGTCCCCGACAGGAAGTCCGGGACCACGGCCCGGACCAGGTAGTTGGCCAGGAGCAGGGCCGTCCACGCCCCGGCGAGCCCGGCGGCAAGTCCCCGTTCGCCCGGGCGAGTGCTCATCGGGGTGTGATCCCTGCCGGGTCGGGGATGCTGGGCTTGGCCGGGCATTCCGTCCCCGCCGGGCCGGGGATGTCGCGACCGGACGGTCGCTCCATCAACTTCCGCACCAGCCGGCCCCACGGGCCCAGCGGTTCCAGCCGTGCGGCATCCCGCCAGTAGGCCGCCGCCGCCGCACCATCCCCGCGCCGCAGGGCATCCCGGGCCAGCGCGTCGTCTACGGTGGCACTCCGAATCCCGCGTTGCCTGGCCCGCCGGAAGAGTTCCCGCTGACGACCCGGGGGCAGGCGGGTGGCAAACATCAGGCCCTCCACGAGGTCCGTGACCCCGAATTCCCCTGCCGCCCGGCGCAGCACCGCCATCCGGAGGATGGCCCGGTCCGGCCGGTCGGTCCGGATGTCCTCGCGCATCGCCCCGATCCAGCCTTCGATGCCGGGGAGCACTGCGGTGCCGGGGTGGCCGTTCCGCGCGACCAGCCGGAAGAGGAAGTCATGTCCCTGGACGAGGTCAATCGTGGGCGATTCCCAGGCCAGGTCGGCATGCTGCCGCCAGAACGCGGCCCACAGGCCCAGCTCGCGCGGGGTCCACTGGTCATCCGCGAGGACGGTCATCCAGAACGAGGCGGTCATCCAGTTGTAGAGCAGGTGGGTCCAGCCCCGCTGCCGGACCCGCTTCCACACCTCGGCGGGGGTGGTGGAGGCCCGCACGAGCGGGGTAAAGATCAGCGCCTCGCGGGCGTGCAGGACATCGTCCACCCGGACCGGGACCAGCGCGGCGATCCGCACCTCCCCGTGGGTGACCAGCCGGTCCTGCGGCCCGCACCGGGTCCGCACGGCCGCCGCCGCGTCCACCAGCACGGGGAGGGAACGCGCCAGATACCCGGCATCGGATTCCACACCGATTCCGGCCCGCCAGGTATGGGCGGTGTACGGTGACCCGGCAAGGTGGATGAGCTGTAGCCCGAGGGCGATGGCAGCAACCCGCCGCCCCATGCTCCCCGGCAGGCCGGCCAGGACCAGCGCGGCCAGTGCGCATCCCGGCACGACCGCCGGCGTCGCATAGCGGGCCAGCGCCGGACCCGCGGCCCACAACCCGAGCAGGACCAGCACGAACGCCACCGCCGCGGGCCAGGGAGCGGACCAGCGCCGGACCAGCAGGAGTCCCGGCAGGAAGACCGCCCAGCGCAGGATGGATTCCTCCCCGCCGGCCAGCGCCCGGGCCAGCGCGGCGGCATGGGACATGGCCCCCGCGTCCTGCGCGGTGCCCACCCACAGCATCTGGCTCCGCCGGGCGGAGGAGACCGCCGACCAGAAGGGGCCACCGAACCACTCGGGGAAAAACGGGTGGACCGGGTTGGCCACGGCCAGCCAATTCAATTCGAGGACCGGCAGCGCCGCCATGCCACACCAGGCGGCCAACGTCGCCCCGGCGCGCACGGTCCCGCGTGACCCACCCCCGATGGTGCGGGCGGCCAGCAGGGCGGGCAGGAGGAGCAAGCCGTTGTACTTCGTGGCGAAGGCCATCCCCCCGAGGGTGCCTGCCAGTCGGAGCCCTGCGGAGCCGGGTCGGATGGCGACGAGGGCCAGCAGGGCGGCGGCGGCCTCCAGGCCGAGCAGCAGGTCATTTTTGGCCGTGGCGGCCTGCCGCCCGAGGTACGGATTGGTGAGCACCAACGCGGCGGCGGTCCAGGCCCAGGCCGCGGGAAGCGCGAGCCGCACCAGGGCCCATGCCGCCGCGCCCAGCCCGGTGAGCAGGAGGGGATTCAACCAGCGCTCCCCCGGTATTCCCGCCGTGCCGCGCAGCGTGGCGACCAGCAGCTCAAACCCCGGGGGGAATGCATCGAACGCATTCCAAGTCCGGATCACGAGCCGGTGTTGGGCCAGGATATTCAGCGCCTTGGCCTGGTGGAACCCCAGCGGGTCGGTCTCGGTCTCGGGGGCCTGCGCGGT
>JAHFSL010000636.1 GCA_023265785.1 Candidatus Coatesiibacteriota bacterium
GGACACGAAATTGGGGGAGTTCATGAAGAGCAGTGCCGCATCCGCCGCGCGCGAGGCGGATGTGTTGGTGGGCGTGGCCGACGTTGGCCGGGCGGGGGACATTGAGGTGGCCGCCAGCCTGGCGCGGGGCCGGAACGCCCCCGCCCTGCTCGTCCCGAACAAGGTGGACACCATCCCCAAGCCCTCGCTCCTGCCCCTGCTCGCCTCGCTGGGCACGGACCCCACCTGGATCGCGGTGGTCCCGGTCGCCGCCAAGAACCTGGATGGAACGGACATTCTCCGGGATCTGATCCGTGCCCGCCTGCCGGAAGGCCCCGTCTGGTACGCGGAGGGGCAGGAGGCGGAGCCGCCCGCCGCCATCGTGCAAGAGGTGATCCAGGAAAAGCTCTTCTCCCGCCTCCGGCAGGAGGTGCCGTACAGTTCCGCCGTGCGGGTGGAGTCGGTCGAGAACGAAGGCGACCTGACCCGGGTCACCGCCACGATCATCGCGGAGCGGGAGAGCCACAAGGGCATCCTGGTGGGGGCCAAGGGGAGCATGATCAAGGAGGTCGGGATGACGGCCCGGCTGGAACTGGAAAAGGTCCTGGGACGGCGGGTCTACCTCGACCTGCGGGTGAAGGTGGAGGAGGACTGGCGCAACCGGGAGGCGGCTCTGGCGGAGCTGGGGTTCAAGGACGACCGGCGCTCGTGAATCCCTGTGGTATACTTTCGCCATGAACCGTGCAATGACCATCACCTATGTCTCGATCGCGCTGATTCCGCTGGGCGCGCTCGTGGGTTTCCTGAACGGGATGATCGGACTGGCGCTCATGATTGCGGGCTGGCTCGGGGTCCTGCTGTTCGATGGTCCCGCGCACGGCCAGGCCCGGTTCGGCCGGTTTCTCGACCCCAAACTCAACCAGACCCAGACACCGCCGGGCTGATTCCGGCCGGGCCGGATTGAATGGCATTGTGCTGGCGTAGCTCAGTGGCAGAGCGGCGCTTTTGTAAAGCGCGGGTCGGGGGTTCAAATCCCTCCGCCAGCTTGTCTTCGTCATGATGGAATCTCGGTCACCCTCCGATTCTCGGGTGCAGATGAGGGAGCTGGTCCTGCCCAATGATGCGAACACGCTCGGGTACATCCTGGGCGGGCGGGTGATGCACCTGATTGATCTCGCGGGCTTCTTCGCCGCCAATAAGCACTGCCGCCAGCGGTGTGTGACGGCGGCCATGGAGCACCTGGACTTCAAGCATCCCATCCGGGTGGGCCAGGCCGTCCTGCTGGAAGCCGAGGTCGTGTGGGCCGGTCACTCCTCGATGGATGTTCGGGTGCGGGTGGAGTCCGAGCACCTGTTGACCGGCGAGCGGCTGGAGACCAGCACGGCCCTGCTGACCTTCGTGGCCATTGACGAGGCGGGCAAGCCGACCCGCGTCCCGGCACTGACGCCGCAGACCCCGGAAGAGCAGGCCCGGTACAAGGCCTCGGCGGCCAAGCGAAAGAAGGGCGGCTGACCGACAGACGGTCGGAGATCGCGGCAGCGCTCGCCCGGATTCGCGAGTCCATCGCGGCCGCCGCCAGCCGTGCCGGCCGGCAGTCCGCCGGGGTGACGCTGGTCGCCGTTACGAAACATGTTCCGGTTGTGGACATCGCCCTCGCGGCCGAGGCGGGTGTCATGGAGGTGGGGGAAAACCGGGTCCAGGAGGCCCTCACCAAACAGCCGCTCCTGCCCGCCGGCCTGGCCTGGCATTTTATCGGTCGACTCCAGTCCAACAAGGTCCGGGAGGCCGCGACCCGGTTCCGGCTGGTGCAATCGGTCGACCGGCCTGAACTGGCGGTGGCGCTCAACCGGGCCGCGGAAGCCGCCGGGACACCCTGTCGCGCGCTGATGCAGGTGAATATCGCGGGGTCGGCGTCGCAGGGAGGTGTCCCTGCCGACGAATCGGAGCATTTCATTGAAAAATGTCTCCGCCTGCCGTATCTTCGTATGAGCGGGGTGATGGCCATCGGGCCGCACCCGGCCACGCCGGATGAGCTCCGGCGGGCGTATCGGGGACTGCGGGAGTTGCGGGACCGGTTGGGCCGGATCGCGGGCCCGGAGTTTTCTGTGATGTCGGCGGGGATGAGCGGCGATTACG
>JAHFSL010000158.1 GCA_023265785.1 Candidatus Coatesiibacteriota bacterium
TCCCGGTTCGGGTCCGAGCTGTTCCGGCCCTCGCCCCGGCAGGCCGACCTCATGATCATCTCCGGGACGGTCACCAAGAAGATGGTTCCGATGATCGTGCGCCTGTACAACCAGATGCCAGAGCCCAAGTATGTCCTGTCCATGGGTGCCTGCGCCAACGGCGGCGGCCCGTTCAAGGAAGGGTACAACGTGGTGTCCGGCATTGACGAGTTCCTGCCCGTGGATGTGTACGCGCGCGGATGCCCCCCGACGCCGCAGGCCCTCCTGCATGCCCTGATGGAACTCCAGAAGAAGATTGACAAGGAATCGTATGTGGGACTCTGGAAGCGGCGGCGCCGGGCCGAAGTCCCGGTGCCGATCCTGGGGCCGGACCTGGTGGACGAGCGGCAGATCCCCGACATCAAGGCGGGGCTGGCCAAGGGGGATGCCCAGCGGCTGAAACCGGCCAAAGAGGCCCCGGCGTTCAAGGCCGCCCCGAAGGTGGCCGAGGTTTCATCCCTGGATGCGGTCGCGCCGCACAAGTCCGCCGGTGACGCCCTGCTGGCGCAATTTCCGGGCAAGGTGCAGGCGGCCGTGAAGAATGCCCTGGTGGTTGACCGGTCGGTGTGGTTGGACGCGGCGAAGGCCCTCAAGGCTTCCGGCTACGACTATCTGGCCAATGTTTCCTCCGCGGACTACAGCGATACCTATGAGGTGGTGTACCACCTGTACAACACCGGGACCCCGGGTGCGCAGTTGGCGGTCAAGGTCCGGGCGGACAAGGCCCACCCCGAGGTGCCGTCCGTGGTGCCGGTCTGGGGTGGCGCCAACCTGCAGGAGCGCGAGGTGTACGACCTCATGGGCGTCCGGTTTGCCGGCCATCCCAACCTCAAGCGCATCCTGATGTGGGAGGGGTTTGGTGGCCATCCCCTCCGCAAGGACTGGCTGGAGGCCTATTACGAGGAGCCGCGCAAGATGTTTTCGTCCCGGTGGAAGGAAGGCCATCACCAGGCGGCGGAAGACAAGAACCGGTGGGGCCGCAATGCGGTGTATCCGGATGGGGCGAACCCCGAGTCGTGGGTGGTCGCCCCCGAGGAACCCTACACGGAGGGCGAAGGTGGGGCCAAGCGGCTGATGCTGGCCATGGGGCCCCAGCACCCCTCCACCCACGGCGTCTTCCAAATGAAGCTCCTGCTCGAGGGGGAGCGGGTGGTGAAACTGGACCCGGTGCTGGGGTACCTGCACCGCAACCACGAAAAGATCGGCGAGCGGAATTCCTACCTCATGAACTTCCCGTACACGGACCGGCTGGACTACCTCACCTCCATGTCGAACAACCTGTCGTACGCGGTGGCCATCGAGAGGCTGGCGGGCCTGGCCGTCCCCGAGCGGGCCGAATACATCCGGGTCATCATGGCCGAGCTGACCCGCATCGTGAACCACTTCTGGGCGGCCTCCTTCCTGATCCAGGACCTGGGGGCGTTCGCGACGCCCATGATGTACGCGATCGAGGAGCGGGAACTGATCCTGGACCTCTTCGAGATGGCCTCCGGCTCCCGGATGATGTGCAACTACATGCGCCCCTCCGGGGTGACGGCCGACCTGCCCGACGAGTTTCTGCCGGCGTGCAAGCGGCTGGTGCTCGAGCGCCTGCCCCGGGCCATCGAGCAGTTTGACACGTACCTCACCAACTCGGAGATCGTGAAGGCCCGGATGCAGGGCATCGGGATCCTGACCAAGGACCAGGCCATCAACGTGAGCGCCTCCGGCCCGGTCCTGCGCGCCTCCGGCGTGGCCTATGACATCCGCAAGGCCGAGCCCTACTCCATCTATGACCGGTTCCAATTCGATGTGGTGTGCATGAACGGCGGTGACATCTATGACCGGTTCCGGGTGCGGCTGGGCGAGATGTGGCAGTCGCTCCGGATCCTGAAGCAGGCCCTCGAGCAGATCCCTGCTTCGGGCCCGGTCTGGGACAAGGCCAAGACGCAGTACCTGCTCCGGCCGCCCGAGGGCGAGGTGTACAGCCGCACCGAGAACCCGAAGGGTGAATTGGGCTTCTACCTGGTTTCCGACGGGAACGTCACGCCGTACCGCTATCATGTCCGGGCGCCCTCCTTCGTGAACCTCACCGCGCTGGAAGCGATGTGCAAGGGCCACATGGTCGCCGATGTCGTGGCGATCCTGGGTTCCATTGACATCGTGCTGGGCGAGGCGGACCGCTAGATGAAGATGTTTGGTGCGTTCGTCATCCGGGGCATGGGGATCACGCTGGGCCATTTCGTCAATTCGTATGTCCAGGGCGTGAAGCGCAAGCTGGGCATGGCCAACGGCAACGGCACGCATGGGGCGGACGCCTCCGGCATCTTCACCATCCAGTACCCCGAACAGCGGGCGCCCGTGCCCGAGAAGTTCCGGGTCCTGCCCGTCCTGATCTATGACGAGCCCACGGGGGATGTCCGGTGCACCTCGTGCGGGATCTGCGCCAAGGTCTGTCCGCCCCAGTGCATCTGGATCGTGCAGGCCAAGGGCGAGGACGGCAAGATCAAGAACAAACCCGAAGACTTCTTCATTGAGACGAACGTGTGCATGAACTGCGGGCTGTGTGCCGAGTATTGCCCGTTTGACGCCATCAAGATGGACCACCGGTTCGAGCTCTCGGACACCACGCGCAAGCCACAGGAGGTCCAGAACCTCCAGAACCTGCTCGTGTCGTCCGAGTACTACGCGCAGGGGCACCCCAGGGCGGCCGCCGCCGAGGAGGCCGCGCGGGCCAAGAAGGCCGCCCCGAAGCCCTCGGCCCCGGTGGCGCCCGGCGTGATTCCGCCGACGCCCCCGACACCTCCGACCCCGCCGCCGGCCGCGGCGGCCTGATCACCACCCACACCCCTCCCGCCAGATTCGCGTTGTGGTGATCGCCCACGGGATCTGGGTGGGGGGCATGGCCGTGCTCCTGCTGGCCAGAAGCGGAGTCATCACCTTTGTTGCGCATCAACCGGGATCCGGAATAATTAATTCCTGCTGGCTGGCGGGGTACCCGAAACAGCAGGACTACGTCTGGTACGCGCTCATGGTGGTGGCGGCGGTCGCAGGCGCGTGGGGGAATGCGGCACTGGTGGCGGCAAGGCGGCGGCGCGGGCGGGTTCCCGCTCCCGGCCGGCGGACGCTGGGCGCGGCGGGAATCCTGTCTGCCCTGGCGACGGTCCTGGTGCTGGCCAATGACGGGCCCCTGATCGCCGTTGGGGCGGCGTGCGGCCTGGTCGCGGCCCTCCTGCCCTGGCTGGATGCCCGGTGGTATGAGCCGGCGAAGTGCCTTGTGGAGTCGCCACGCGTCGGCGGGGCCGGAAGGTGGGTGGGGTGGGGCGCTGGCATCGCGGCGCTCTCGGCCCTCTGGGTTTTCGACTCGTGCCACGCCAACCGGATCCTGGACGGCCTGCACGAGGGGATGAAACTGCTGTCCATCCAGGGCTTCCTCGCGGGCGACCTGCCCGGGGTGGATGTTCGGACCGAGTACGGGCCGCTGGCGATCCATCCGCTGTGGTGGTGGATGCGGGCGGGCGGGCTGACCCCGCTGGCCCTGCGCCGGCTGGACCTTCTTGCCCAGGCCGCCGGGCTGGCGATCCTCCTGGCCATCGTGCGCGCCCGGTGCGCCAGCGTCATCGCAGTCGCCGCCGGGTGGTGGGTGATCCTGCTGGCCTCGTCGGTCTCGGTCATCCAGTACGGCCTGCCCAATGCGCTCCGGCTGGCCCTGCCGCTGGGCGCGCTGGGGCTGGTCCGGCCTGCCGGGACGACGGCGCGTGCGGCGGTTTCCGGTGGCCTGCTGGCGGCGGCCTGGCTCTTCAGTCCGGAGTACGGGCTGGCGGCAATCGTGGCCGCCCTGGCCGTGTGGGCCGAGGCGGTGGCGGCCGGCCGCCCGTGGCGCGGGCGGGCCGTGGCGATCTGGGTGGCGGGTATGCTGGGCGCGGCGGCCGTTCTGCTCGCGCTGATGTTCCGCGGCCGGACGCTCGACGCCCTCCCCGGCCTTTTCGGAGGCGGATTGGGAACGGCCAGGCTCCTGGGAGCCGCCGTCCTGCCCCTGCCGGTATTCCCGTGGTGGGTCTCCGCGCGGTTGGCCTGGCGGGATTGGAGCGCGGTGACCGGGTTGGCCTGGATCTGGGGGCCCGGCCTCCTCTGTGCGGGGAGTGTCGCGTGGTGCGTGGGGCCCTCACGCGGGGCGCCGCCGGGCCGCCGCGGGGAACTCCTCGGGTGGGCCGTGTTCACCCTCGCGGCCATCGTGCCCATGATTGCCCGGCCCGCCGGCCAGCAGGTGAATGTCGTGCCATCAACGGCCATCCTGGGTGCCCTCGTGCTGGACAGCCACCTCGCCGGTCCGCACCGGCGCCGCGTGCTGGCGGTCACCGTGGCCCTTCTCGCGTTCCTCGCCTCCGGCTGGTCGCCGCGCGCCTATGGGCTCTTCCTGGCCAAGCTGACGGCGTGCCCCGGGGGGCTGGCCGCGGGGCCCCCCGGCGCGCCGCCCGGCGGGCTGGAGCGGCTGGCGGGGATGACCGGGGGGCTGACCGACCCGGCCGGTGTGCGGAGTGTGGTGGACCTCATCCGCCGGCGGTGCCCGCCCGGGGAGCGGGTCTATTGTGCCGCGCCCGGGTGGGCCCACCTGCCGTTCCTTGCCGACCGGGCAGGGCTCCGGCCGTTCCTGCTGGCCAACTTCGCCGCCACGGCCGCGGACCGGGCGGTGGTGCTGGCCGCCCTCCAACAGGACCGTCCGCCGGTGGCGCTTGTGACCGAGGCGGGGTTGGATGGCGTGCCGTTCGCCCGCGAGCACGCGGCGGAGTGGGCGTGGATCCGCTCCCGGTACCGGCTGGAACGCCGGGTCGGGGACCTGCTGGTGTTTACCGCGCGAGCCGCGCGGTGAGCCGCTCCCGGACGGCCGGCCATTCCGGCGCCAGCACCGAAAAATAGACCGAGTCGCGCACCCGGCCCGACGCGGTCACCATATGACCGCGCAGGGTCCCTTCCTCGGTGGCTCCGATGCGCAGGAGCGCGGCGCGCGAGCGGGCGTTCAGGGCGTCGGTCTTGAATTCGACGCGGTGAACGCCCAGGGTGGCGAAGGCGTATTCCATCAGGAGGAGCTTCGCCTCCGTATTGGCTGCCGTGCGCTGGAACCGTGACCCGAGCCAGGTCCACCCGATCTCGAGCCGACGGTGGGGGTGCTCGATGGCCATGAAGCGGGTCGAGCCCGCGACCGTTCCATCCGCGCGCGTGACGATGGCGAAGGGGAGGGCAGTCCCGGCCTCACGCGCGGCCAGGGCCTCGTCCACCCACCCGCGCATGGCGGCTTCGTCGGACACCGGCCGGGGCATCCAGGTCCAGATGGTGGGGTCCAGCCCGGCGGCGCACAATCCCGGGAGGTGCGCGGATGAGAGCGGCTCCAGCCGGACAAACCGGCCTTCCAGCGTGACGGGCTCCATGGTCGGGACGGGCGGGTCTACTGGGTGAGCAGGGAGGAGGCGGTGGTCAGGAAGGTCCGGGCCGCTTCGATGGCCTTCGTGCCCTGGATTTCCAGCCGCTGGATGCCGACATAGTCCGCCAACCGTTCCGCGGGCAGGGACGGCCCGTAGAGCGCCGGCAGGAGGTCCAGGGTGGCCCGGGTGCTCCGGGCCTTGATGCCCTTGGCGGCCAGCAGGGCCTTGGCCCCGAGGTGAAACGGGTACAGGACGGCCACCGCGATGGAGGAACTGTCCGCCGACGGCTTGGCCTCGATCTCCGCCAGCCGGGTCTTGGCCGATTCAAACAGGCTTAACGCCTCGAACCGGAATGACTCGTTGTGTTCGGCGGTGGCCGCCACCCACGGCGGCAGGCTGGCCAGCAGGCGGGAGGCGGGGCTGTGTACGGGTGCCATGGGAGGCTTAAGAATGGGGCAATTCGACCCCCCTGTCAAGCGCCCCCCGGGCGCGCTAGAATTGACCCGGAGCTTAAGACCGGGGGGAGGGGGAGACACACATGAACCGAACGATCCTTGGAATTCCTTTGCTGGCCGTCGGCCTTGTTGGCCTGGCGCCGGCGTCCCATGCCGCTGCCGCGGCCGCGCCCGCCCCCCGCCGTTCCGCCGTGGCCGCGAAAGTGTCGGGGGCCCAGCTGTTCCAGAAACTCGACATGCTCGACAAGAAGATGGACGACCTCATGAAGAACATGGGCGCCGCGACGCAGGCGGCGGCCAACCAGAAGCCTGCGGCGCCGGTG
>JAHFSL010000637.1 GCA_023265785.1 Candidatus Coatesiibacteriota bacterium
CGCGGGCCGGGGCCACCTCACCGAGCGGCTGGCAGGGCTCGACCTGCGCGCGGCCATGACCGGGTTCTTCCAGGCAAATCACGCCATCACGGAACGCATGCTGGAGGTCCTGCGCGGGTGGACCGCGGGGGAGACCGCGGGGATCCTGGACCTGTACGGCGGAGTCGGGGTGATGGGATTGGCGGCGTGTACCGGACCCGGGTCGCGCCCCGCGTTGCTGGCCGGAATGGAGGAATCAGCGACGGCCGTCGCGGACGCGGAGGTGAACACGGCCCGGGCCTGCCCGGGCCTGCCCGCGGAGTGGCGCTCCGGCGATGTCGCCCGGGTCCTCCCCGGCTGGCACCCGCCGGCGGGGGGGCTGGGCACGGTCATCGTGGACCCGCCGCGGGCGGGGCTGGAGCGGCCGGTCCTGGACGCGGTGGCGCGCCTGCCCGCCGCCCGCCTCATCTATGTGTCCTGCGACCCGGTCACGCTGGCCCGGGACCTCACGCTCCTGCGCGACGCCGGCTGGGGGCTCGCGGAGGCGGTTCCCCTCGACATGTTTCCCCAGACCCATCACGTCGAGGTCATGGCCCGCCTCGTGCATCCGGTACACTAGTCGTCCCATGGGCTGGTTCTTCAAACTCCTCATCGTCTTCGTCCTGATGGCGGTCGCCGCCGTCCTGGGCGGCAGCCAGTATTCCGCGGGCGTCATCATGGTCTCCCCGGCCATGGAGCCCGCCATTCCCGAGGGCGCCCGGGCGTTCGTCAACTACTCCTCGGCCGGGCTCTCCAACCTCAAGCGCGGCCAGCTGGTCCTGGTCCGGGTGCCCGGCGAGGAGACGGTCCTGATCCGTCGGGCCATGGCCTTCAAGGGCGAGACGGTGGAGATCAACAACAGCGAGGTGTTCATCAACGGGACCAAGATTGCCGAGCCGTGGCTCCATGCACCCAATACCGAACCCCGGATCGAGAATCCCATGCCCGAGTACTACCCCTCGACCCAGATCACGGGGGATGAGGTCTTCGTCCTGGCCGATGTTCGGCGGGGGCCGCGCGACAGCCGTCACTTCGGCTCCGTGAAGCGCGAACTCATCCTCGGCCGGGTCTGGACCCTTTTCGGGATGACGTTCTAGCCTTTTCCCCCGGCACGCCCTCCCAGCCACCCCGACCCGACAGGCCGTCCGTCTCGAGGTTTTTCGCACGAACGAGCGCATCGTCGCCGTGCCGGGCATGGATCCGGTCCACCGTGGTCGCCAGCCGCCGCAATTTCCCCTGCCGGGCATCCGGGAACAGGGGTACCTGCCCCGCCCCGGCGGGTGCCAGCCCGTCGGCGGCCACCCCCAGCAGGCGGATCCGCCGGCCGCCCAGGTCCACCTGGCCCAGCAGGTCCCGGGCGATCCCGTACAGGGCATCGCCCAGGTCGGTCGGTTCGGCCAGGGTGCGTGACCGGGTCCGGGTGGTGAACCGGGCGTCGCGGACTTTCAGCGTCACGGTGCGCGCCGTGACGCCTGCGGCACGCAGCCGGGCCGCCACATCATCGGCCAGCGCCAGCAGGGCGGGCTCCGCGGCGGCGGCGTCCGCGAGGAACTCCGCGAAGGTGGTCTCGCGGCTCATCGCCCTGGCTTCGCGACCCGTCACCACCGGCCGGTCATCCTCGCCGCGGGCCAGGGCCTGAAGTTCGCCGGCATAGGAGCCGAGCCGGGCGGCGAGCAGGCCGGGCGGGGCCGCCGCGAGGGCGCCGATGGTCCGGAGTCCCAGCGCGGCGAGCGCCTCCACCGTGCGGGGTCCGACCCCCGGGATGCGGCCGGCGGGCTGGGGGGCCAGGAACCCGGCCGCGTCGGCGGGCACGACCGTGAGCCCGTCGGGCTTTTCCAGATCGGAGGCCAGCTTGGCCAGGAACTTGTTCGGCGCGACGCCCACGCTGCCCGTGAGGCCGGTCTCGGCGTGGAGCCGCGCCTTGAGGGCGCGGGCCAGCATCACGGGGGGACCGAAGAGCGCCTCGGTGCCCGTGACATCCAGCCAGGCCTCGTCCACGGAGAGCGGTTCCACCAGTGGGGTGTACGCGCGGAAGATGCCCATGACCGCACCGCTCATCTCCTCGTAGCGGTCATGACGGGCGGGCAGGAGG
>JAHFSL010000159.1 GCA_023265785.1 Candidatus Coatesiibacteriota bacterium
GCAACCACCTGGCATTTGTGCAGGCCCACAACTACGACTACGCGGTGCAGGCGGCCCGGCATGGCTATGTGGTGATTGCGCCGGACTGGATTCCCTTCGGAGAACGAGCGCTGCCACCGAACTACATCCGCACCTGGCGGGACGCCTGCGATGTGGCGTCCATGGCGTCCTTGTACTTCGGCATCAGCATTCTTACGCAGAATGTCTGGGACGGGATGCGGGCCGTGGACCTGCTCTCGCGCGACCCGCATGTGGACGCTCGGCGCCTGGGGGTCATCGGCCTCTCGTACGGGGGCACCATGACCTCACATTTGCTGGTGAACGATCCACGGCTCAAGGTGGGAGTGGTGTCGGGATATGTCTCGACGGTGCGCGAGGACGCGTTGACCCGGGAGCGGACGATGAACTCCTGCGGCGCCCAGCACCTGCCCGGGCTCCTGCGACACGGCGACCTGCCCGAGGTGCTCGGGCTGGCCGCTCCCAAGCCCATGCTCTGCGAGGTGGGCACACATGAGGACTGCTTCCACTTTCCGGACATGAAGCGGGCCTTCGCCCGGCTCAGCCGTATCTACGCCGCCGCCGGCGCCACGGACCGGCTTGAGGCCGATGTGTTCGTGGGCAAGCATATGTGGAGCGGCCGGAAGGCATGGAGCTTCCTGGAGAAGTGGCTGTAGAAGATCCGCCGTACCGACTGCGGGTCCGACGGGGTCTGAGGCGGATGAGCCTGCGGGTAGATCTGGACGGGACGGTGGTCGTATCAGCGCCGCCTCGGGTGAGCCAGCGGGGGATTGACCGGTTCGTCGCCCGGTGGACGGGGTGGATCGAGAAGACCCGGGAGCGGGTGAGGCGGCATGCCGATCGCCACCCGCCGATCCGGTGGACCGACGGGGCGGCGGTGACGATCCTGGGCATGCCATGGAGGCTTGAGGTCCCGTCACCCAATGGCGCGCGGCGCCGGAGCGTCCGGGAGGAGGACGGGCGGCTCGTCGTCGCGCTGCCCGCCGCACAGGGGGCTGACCCGCGTACCGTCCGCGGCGCGGTCAAGGACTGGTCCATCAGGCGCCTCAAGACCGCCGTGTCGCCGCTGATCGCGTCCTGGGCGGGGCGGCTGGGGGTGCGGCCGGGAGCGCTCCGGGTGGGTGACCAGAAGACCCAGTGGGGGGCGTGCTCCCACACGGGGACGGTCAGCCTCAATTGGCGGCTGGCCCTGCTGGCGGCGCCGCTGATGGAGTATGTCGTGGTCCACGAACTCTGCCACCTGCGCCATGCCAACCATGGCCCCCGATTTTGGGAGCTCATGGCCTCGGTTATGCCGGATGCGCTGGAGCGGCGGGCGGCCCTGCGACGTGAGAGTTACCGACTCATGCCGTCATGAACCGACCGGTGTTCGCTCCCCGCGTCTGGCTCCCGATCATGCAGATCGGCGCCAATGTGGCGGGGGCGATCGTGCTGATGCAGGCCATCATTTCCGGGGTCTTTCCGTGGAGCCACCACTGGTTCTTTCCGGTCATGGAGGCCGCCCTGCTCCTCCAGGTGCTGGCCACGCGCGGCCGGGGATGGGCGCTGGCGGCCTGCTCGCTTTTCGTTCTCCTGGTTGCGATCGCCCGCATCGAGACGATCCACCTGTCCCACCACCTGATTCACTTTGCCCTGACCTTTGGGCTGGCGGCGGGGGTGCATGGACGGGTCGCCCGGGCTTCCGCGCCAGGGGCCTGGCGGTCGGCCAACCGCGGGTGGGCGGCGGCTTTTGTCGGGGTCGCCCTTCTCGCCGCAGTCATCGCGATCCGTCAGGGCGTCTGGTGGGGGCTTCGCGACGGGACCTGACCGCTAGTCGGCCTGCAGGACCTCCAGCATTTTTCGGTCCAGTTTGTGGCCGTGGAAGTCCTCGTAGGTGACATCGGTCCGGTCGGAGTCGAGGATGCCGAAGGAGCCACGGAAGTTCCAGAGGGCCCAGCCCCAGCCGGCTTTTCTCCAGTTGGCCAGGTTATCCTTCATCCAGGCCAGGGTCGCGGCGTGCGGTGTCTTGTTGAACGCGCCCCACTCGCCGACATGGATGCCCACGCCCCTGGCCTCCAGCGCCTTCCAGGGCTCGATCTGCTCCTTCCATAGCCGCGCGGCGTCAAACTCCGGTGCGCCCTTCTCGGCCGTGAGCCGTCCGTCAGGCCCCAGCAGGAAGGTCTCCTGCGTCCGCCCCCACTCGTAGGCACCGGGAACGATGACGGCCTCCCGACCCGGGGCGCCGGGCCACGGCGCGATCCGCAATTTCTGGAAGGTGGTCCAGTCTCCCTGCGGGGTGGAGATCCGGACCAGGGTCGTCCCGGCAGGGACGCGCGCAAGGACTTCCGTGTCATAGACGTTCTGCCACACGCCGTACTCCTCGCGCCAGATCGGGGTCTTCCACTCGCCCGTGCCCGGCCCGGGGAGGTACTCCTTGACGAGGACGATGACGCCGTCGGCGCGGACCTCCAGGTTGGCCTTGTGGGAAACCTGGTGCACGGTGATGCCCAGCGTGGTTTCGCGGGTGAAGGTGCCCTTGATCAAGAGCGGGAATGCGTAGGACGGCTTGCCGTCGCCGTACAGGTAGCCGTTCAGCGTCCGGGGCTTGGGCCACTCGGGCGCGGGCCAGGTCTCGTCCCAATTGACCCACGGGGCCTTGTGGTGGCTGATCCACATGGGGGCATACCCGCGGGTGCTCTGGCCGATCTTGAGATCGGCCAGTTCGGGCACGGGCTTGTTGCCCCACCGCGTGCCGTCGGCGATGACGAGCCGGTCCGGGTCCTCCCGGCGGATCGCGGCGACGAGGAGGCGGACAACATGGGCATACGTCTCGTTCGGCATATCGTTCGGTTCGTTCAGCAGGTCAAAGGAGAGGCGCTCATTCGGGATTCCCTTGTACCGCTTGGCGAAGGTCGCCCAGTGGAGGGCGCAGACCTCCTGCGCCTCGGGGTCGGTGAACAGGTCCTTCGTCTCGGCCGGCGGATTGACGCAGTACCCCGGGCCCCGGTGGAAGTTGATGTTGACATGAATGCCGTACTGCTTCCCCCACGCCACGGCCTGGTCGATCTCCCGCAAGGGGCCTTCATTGAACGTGCGCCAGTTTCCGTCCACGATCCAGCATCGGTAGTCGAGCGGCAGGCGGACGAAATTGAACCCCAGTTCGGCGATCATCCGGAAGTCCTCTTCCTTGAACGGCCCGTTGGACCAGTCCCGGCTGAACTTCTCAAGGAGGTTGAACCCGCGCCAGCGGGGGAGTTTCGCGGCGGTGGGCATGGGGAGCGGTGCGGGGGACAGGCGAACCTCCTTGGTGACGGCAATTCGGGCGGGCACGAGGAGCGAGAGGGCCAGGAAAACCGACCGACCTCGCGTCACGACAGCGACGAGGATACCATGAGACATGGCCGGGAAGGCGGGGCTGCCGAAAACCGTTTTGGTACGTGTTATTCCCCGCGCCCGGCGCCGCGCCGTGGAGCCCCAGCCGGATGGCGGAGTGGTGGTCCGGGTGACCGAGCCGCCCGAGGACGGGCGGGCCAATGAGGCGGTCGTCGAGGCGCTCGCCGAGCACTTTGGCATCAAGCGGTCCGCCGTCCGGATCCTCCGTGGCGCCACCTCCCGCCGCAAGGTGGTCGGACTCGGGATCTAACTGCTCGCGCTGCGGTAGCGGCGCAGGGCGTAGGCGAAGAACCAGCCGGACCCGAGCACGAGGGCGACCATGATGCCCAGTCCGTACAGCCCCAGGTACCAGGGCAGGCGGGAGAGGTAGGCGTTCACGGGGAAGTTGGCGATCACCAGCATCGGGATGCAGAAGGTGAAGATGAACTGAAGTTTCCCCCGGAAGATCTCGGCCGGCTGGCGCGCAATGTTGGTCATCTGCCACCAGATCTCCATGACATGGAACCGCATGAACCAGAAGGAGAAGGTCACGGCAATGGTCATGATCGAGTAGTACAGGAGGACCCCGTTCAGTGCCAGCAGAATGAACGCGGCCAGATCGGCCGGGCTCACGGCATGGTGGAGCCTGACGAGAGCGTACCCCATGGTGACGAATCCCAGGATGGTGTCCAGCAGGGAGTCAAAGCTGGCGTACCGGGTTGAGATCAGGAACTGGGGGTGGACCGGCTTGATAAGGTAGAAGTCGAGTTCCCCGTTGCGGATCAGGTCGGGCACCTGCATGAGGTTCTCCATGAAGAAGGTTTCGAAGAGCCGGAGGATGACGTGGCTCACCCCCATCAGGAAGAAGACCTCGTACTTGGTCCAGCCGGCGATCTCCCGCACCTGGGAAAAAACCACGGCGAACATGAGCATGTTCATGACGAACCACATCGAGCCGAAGAGCACCTTGAAGATGAAGTTGAGCCGGAAGGTCATTTCCCGCACGATGCAGTTCTTGATGAACGCCCACCACAGGACCAGGTACCGGGTCATCCGCCCACCGCCGCGTACCGCTTGAGGCCGCGCTTCCACATCAGGAGTGACACGCCGGCCAGGATGGCAATCCAGACCACCTGCCCCGCCAGTCCCTCCAGCGTGCCCGCGAGGTCCACCCGGCCCAGATAGATGCGCAGGGGAAAATAGGACTGGTAGGACCAGGGAAGTTGGTTCAGGATGGCGAAGGCGCGCTTGGGGAGGATGTCCAGCGGGAACCACCCGCCGCCCAGGAGCATCTGGATCGGGAAGATGGCGTACAGCAGGGAGGTGGTCTCGAGGAGCCAGAAGGCGATGAAGCCCACGCACAGGCTCAACAGGAACCCGATCTGGAACCCGAGGAACAGCGCGAGGGCGAATGCCGGCCAGCGCCAGCCTTCAGCGGGGAGGACCATGATGGACCGGGCGAAGAAGAAGACCAGCCCGGCGGGAATCACCAGCAGGAAGACATGCATCATCAGCCCGCCCAGCCGCATGTGCCACTCCATCATCACGTAATCCACCGGACGGACGAGGTACTTGTTCAATTCCCCCTTCCGGATCTGCTGGGGCAGGGTCCACTGCAGGTCCTCCACAAACGTGACCAGCCGGACCATGTTGAGGACCAGGAAGTAGGAGAGCATGTGCGGTGCGTCGAACCCGCCGGGGGTGAACCCCGGGCCCCCATTGGCGTATACCGCCCGCCAGAGCATGAGCGCCGTGACCAGGGGAAACAGCTGGAAGAAGAACTCGACAAAAAACGAACCCCGGTAGGCCAGCGCGTCCGCCACGGCGATCCAGATCCCGCGCCGGTAGACCCGGGAAAACGGGATGGACGCGGCGGGAATCACGGCGCCTCGGCCTTGAAGACCTCGGCGATGACATCCTCCACGGGCGGATCCTCGATGGTCAGGTCCAGGACGGGCAGTTGGGCCAGCAGCGCCGCCGTCACGGCGGCCGCCTTCTCGCGCGGCACCTTGAGGTCGGCGACCGGACCGGCCACGGAGACCACCTCGCCGTAGCCCTTGAGCTCCAGTTCGGTGAGCGTCCTTCCCGCCGTCACCTTGAGGTGCTTGGCGGACGACCAGCGCTCCACGAGCGTGGCCAGCGGGCCGTCGAAGACGCCCCGACCGTGGTTGATGACCACAACCCGGGAGGTCAGCCCCTTGATGTCAGCCATGTTGTGGCTGGTCAGGACGATGGTCGTCCGCCGCTCGCTGTTCACCCGGCGGAGGAAGTCCCGCACCGTCTGCTGGGACATGATATCGAGCCCGATCGTGGGTTCATCCAGAAAGAGGACGCGGGGCTCGTGCAGGAGGGAGGCGATCAGCTCGAACTTCATCCGCTCGCCCAGCGACAGTTCGCGCACCTGCACCGAGAGCCGGTGGCCGACGCCGAGCAATTCGGTCATCTCGCCCACCGTCTTCTTGAACCGGTCCGCCGGGACCTCGTAGATGGCGCGGTTCAGTTCCAGCGAGTCCATCGCGGGCAGATCCCACCACAATTGGTTCTTCTGGCCCAGCACGAGGGCGATCTGCCGGCGGTACTCGTTCTTGCGCTCCCACGGGGTGAACCCCAGGACGCGGGCCGTGCCGGCGGTGGGATACAGGAGGCCCGCGAGCATCTTGAGGGTCGTCGTCTTGCCCGCCCCGTTGGGGCCCAGGAACCCGACAAACTCGCCTTCTTCGAGGGTGAAATCAATGGACTCCACTGCCGTGACTTCCAGGTGTTCCGGCCGAAACAGGTTCCTGACCGCCCCGCGCACGCCGGACTGCCGCTTGATGGTGCGGTACACCTTGGAGAGGGCGC
>JAHFSL010000160.1 GCA_023265785.1 Candidatus Coatesiibacteriota bacterium
CTCCGCCAAACCCGCCGGGGAGACGCTGGACCACACGGGTGATCCGGGCGGCGGCCGGGCGGTGTTTCCGGTTGCCGCAGAACAGGTGGACGGGTTCCGGGAAGGGTGGGCCTCCCCGCCGGTCCATGCCCTCCGTTCCTATTATGTGGACCACGAGAAGGGCGACGATGCGGCTCCCGGGACCTCGCCAGCCCGGGCCTGGCGCTCCCTGGCGCGGGTCAATACGGCATCGTTCCTGCCCGGCGATGCCATCCTCCTGAAGCGCGGCGGTTCCTGGGACGAGGGGCTGGCGCCCCGGTCCAACGGCACGGCATCCCGGCCGATCACGCTGGGGGCATATGGCGAAGGGGCCCGGCCGCGTATTGACGGCGGCAACCGGCACGCGGTCTCGATCAGGGACCGGAACTGGTGGACGATCCAGGACCTGGAGGTGACCAGTGATCCGGCGTACAACCGGTGCGGGATCAATCTCGAGTCCGTGGAGGGCCGGCCCCGGCCCACGGGCTTCCATATCTATAACGTCATCGCCTACGACAACGGCGGGACTGGCATCCGTGCGGGCCCGGGCGGGGGCAAGGACAACGGCTGTGACGGCGTTCACGTGGAGAACTGCCTGGCCTACTGCAACGGGGGCGACGGGATCGGAATGCACGGCAACGACCAAAACGGCTGCCGCAACGCCCTGATCCGGTACTGCACGGCGTGGGAAAACCGGGGAACCGGGGGGATTTACATGAGCGGCGGCCAGAACGGGCTGATCGACCGGTGTGTGGCGTACAACAACATCGTGATCAACATCTGGGCGTGGAACGCGATCAATGTGACGATGCGCCGGTGTGAGGCGTGGCGCGGTCACGAGGCCGACGCCGGGGGCTACGACATTGACTGGTCCTGCGAGGCGTGCACGATGGAATACTGCTACGCCCATCACAATGAGGGCGTCGGGTTCCTCCTGCAGGGCTCGGGCTGGATTGACTACCGGGGCTTCCCGATGGAAAGCCGGTACAACCTGATGCGGTACTGCATCTCCGAGCATGACGGCGGGTCCATCGGGATGGTGGAGACCTTCGAGAATGGGAAACTGTACAACAATCTGGCGGTTTGCCGCCGGAAGGGTGGGGATGCCCTGGGCATCGGTGGGTGGCCCGAGAAGCCGTGGGACTGGTACGCCGATGCCGGCGGCTGGCCGTCGGACACCGAGTTCTACAACAACCTGCTGGTGGGGGTCGAGGGCGCCGGCGGCCTGCACGCGGATGACTACACAACGCGGCAGGGCAACCGGTTTGACTACGACCTGTATGCGTCGGCGGGCGACGCGCCACTGATCAAGTGGGGCGGGCGCGAGAGCGGGCCGAAGTTCTGGTGGGGGGAGCCCTCGCCTCCGGGCACCATGTTCCCCGCCGACCCGTACCGTGATCTGGCGGTGTTCCGAAAGGCCACGGGGCAGGAGGTGCATGGCCTCGCGGCCGATCCCCAATTCGAGGCCCCGGGCGAGGGCGGGTACGGCCGCCTCCCGCTGACGGCCTACCGGCTCAAGGCCGGCTCGCCCGCCCTGCGTGCCGGCCGGCCGGTGCTCCTCGAGCCTGAATGGCTGGCCGCCCGGGCGAAATACCTCACCAACACGGGCGCCGAGAAATGGGGCGTCCCCATGGAGCCCGCCCCCGTCACCGTGGACTACTGGGACCGGCCGGTGGACCCCACCGCGCTTTCGATCGGCCCCTATCAATAGCGCCGTTCTGCTCCCCCTGCTCCTGCCCGGCGGCCTCCTGCACGCGGGCGATCCGGGCCGGGTCACGCTCTCCCTGCCGGTCACCCTGCCCACGCGCGGAGTCTGGTACGTCTGGATCCGCGCCCGGTCCACGGGGAAGAAGCCCGCAGTGTTGACCTACGCGCTCGACGGCGACCGGCCGCTGGCCAGCGACCGGGGCCGGGTGCCGGTGCCCGCGACCGCCAAACCGGAATGGATCGGCGCGACGCCGCACAAGGAGTGGCGCATCGAGGTTCACGCGGGGGAATCGGGGGTGCATTCCTTGAAGCTCACGGCGCTGGCCGGCGAGATCGCGGTGGACCGGATCGCGCTGACCCTCTATTTCGGTGGCAAGCCCAAGGGCGACACGATTGACCACACCGGCGACCCCGGCGGCGGTCGGGCGGAGTTTCCCGACCACCCGGACCGGCCGGACGGATACCGGCCCGGTTGGATCTCCCCGCCGGTCCGGGCGACGCGCTCCTTCCATGTGGATGACCGTGCCGGCAGGGATACGGCGGACGGGTTGACTCCGGCCACGGCGTGGAAGACGCTGGCCAAGGTGAACACGCGGACCTGGAAGCCCGGCGACGCGATTCTCCTACGAAGGGGGGGTGAGTGGAAGGGGGGACTGGCGCCCAAGGGCTCGGGCACTCCGGAGGCGCCCATCACCCTGGGCGCGTACGGCGAGGGCCCACGCCCGGCCCTGCGTGGCGCGACGGGGGACGGGATCGCCATCAACGACCTCTCCTGGTGGACCATCCAGGACCTGGAGATCTCCGGCGCATCGGGGAGTGGGCTGGCGGCCCACACCGTCTTCGGCCGGCCCCAGCCGAAGGGACTCAAGGTCTTCAATGTCCTGGCCTGGGACAACGGGCCCGCGGGTATCGAGATCGGGTGTGAGTACGAGAAGGGAAATGGCTGGGACGGCGTCCTCGTGGAGAATTGTGTTTCCTGGGCGCACGACTCGGACGGCATCGTCGTCCACGGTGCCGACCAGAACGGGTGCCGGAACACAGTGATTCGATACTGCACCGCCTGGTCCAACCTGCACGCGGGCGGTATCTGGATCTTTGCCGGCCAGAACGGACTGATCGAAAACTGCCTGGCGTACAACAACGCCTGCATCAACATCTGGGCGTGGAATGCCCGCAACATCACCATCCGGCGGTGCGAAGCATTCCGGGGCCGGACGCCCCGCGATGCCGGCGGATTCGATATTGACTGGGGCTGTCAGGGCTGCACCCTGGAATACTGCTATTCCCACCACAACGAGGGCGTCGGCATCCTGCTCATGGGCGGCGGTGACGGGGACTACGGCTACCGGAACTTTCCGCTCTACACCCGGCACAACCTGTGCCGGTTCTGCGTGACGGAAAACGACAACCCCGGGCTGGGGCTGACCGAAACCTGGCAGTTCGGGATCGTCCACAACTGCCTCGCCATCGCCGATGGCAAGGACCGGACGGCGATCGACCTCTCCGGTTGGCCGCTGATGAAGGAGACGATGCAGGGCGGTGGCTGGCCCGAAGACTCGTTGTTTCTGAACAACATTTTCGTTGGCCTGCACGGCGCCACCGTGTGCGCCGTCGACGATCACGCGGCCACCGATGGCCGGAACCGGTTCGACGGCAACCTCTACTGGCGGGACACGCCGGGGGCGCTGGTTCTCTGGGGCGGCCGCAAGAACGGAAACAAGTGGTGGGAGGGGAACGACAAGTCCACCGATCTTGCGCCGGCCATGCCGTACGATTCGTTGGACGCGTTCCGCCGTGCGACCGGCCACGAGACGCACGGCGTGAACACCGACCCGGCATTCGCCAACCCGTACCGGGGCGAATATGTCCGCCTGCCGCTGGATTCCTACGGCCCCAAGCCCGGCGCCCCAGTGCGCCCCACTGGTGTCCCGGTCGTCCTGTCCCCGGAATGGCTTGCCGCCCGGGCGAAATTCCTGGCCGACACCGGCGCCGAAGCCTACGGCATTCCGATGAGCCCCGCCCCCGCCACGGAGGACTTCTGGGGCCACTCGCTCGGCACGAGCCCTCCCATCGGTCCCGGTCTGTAGGAAACACCGGTCTACATTTTCACCACGATTGACACGAGCAACGGCGGGGCGTGAAATAGCGGGACGATGACCGGGGGGTGGACCGTTCGGAGCCTGGTGGTGGCCGTCCTGCTGGCCGCTCCGTCTGCCGGGGCCGTGACGCCATCGCTGGACTGGTCCATCACGCTGGGCCGAACCATGGGCGGGGATCAGTATCAGAGGGGGGGATATGTCGATCCCTCCGGTGTGTCCTACATTGCGACTGACGAGGGCGGTGTCAGCCGGATTCGCAAGTATGACGCCAGCGGTGCCCTCATCCTGAACATCCCGGAAGATGCGAGTCAGGCGGGATATGCCACCGCCATTACGGCCGATGGCGCCGGGCAGTTTTGGATCGGGGGCGGCGACGGGTCGGACGGCCTCACCGTGAATAAGTATTCGGCCACAGGGACTTTGCTGTGGGCCAAGACCTTGACGACCGCGGGTGTCAACCGGGCGGAAATCACCTGCCTCGCGGCGGATGGGTCCGGGAATGTCTATGCAGGAGGCTATCGTGGCGATGCTTCCTATTCGCCTTCCTGGTCCCGGACCATTGACGCGGTCTTCATGAAACTCGACGGAACCGGATCACTCCTCTGGTCGCGGACCATGCGTTCCGCCGCGGAAGATCAGGCCCGTGGAGTCGCGCTCGACGGGTCAGGCAACGCATATTTCGCGGGACGGACCTACGCGGAAATTGTATACGACTGGCCGAGCTGGGTGGTGAAGTTCTCGTCCGCTGGGTCTCTCCAATTTTCCCGGACGGTCGGTCAGAACAACCTGTATCCGGGGAGTGAAGCGATTGTGTACCGGTCTGCCGATTCCTCCGTCATCATGGCCCGGGAAATTGAGAGTTCCGTGTACGGGTTTGAGCTCATACGGGTGGATGGCGCGACCGGCGACATCCTGGCGCGACGGACGGAAATATTCGGGACGTCCCTCCAGCCGCAGGTCGGGGGACTCGCCCTGGTGCCGGGCGGCGACATTCTCTTGGCGGGAAACATCTACGACTTCGGGACGTCCAACGCCGATGTGGTCCTCCTGCGCATGCTGGCCGACCTCTCCACGACGGCCTGGGCCCTGCGCCTTGACTCGGGGGGCCGGGACGGGGAGGACGGCCAACTGGCGGTCGGCGCGGATGCCTCAGGCGGAATGTACTGGAACGGCACATGGAATGGAAATTCCTGGGTTCCGTGTAACCAGACCGATGGGGACGTGCTGGTCGAGAAGCGGACGGCGGCAGCGGGGGGCGTAGTGTGGTCACGGGCGGTGGACGGGCCGACCTTCGATGGGGTGGATGCCATCGAGGCGGATGGGACCGGCGCGACGATCGCCTACAGCGGAGGCTTATATGTGGCTCTCCGTCGCCAGTCGGCCGGGAACAGCCTGGTGTGGGAGCGTACGATCGCCCCCGCCGGCTTTTGCGATTTCGCGACCGACGCCATGACCTCCCGGTCGGGCGTCACCTACCTTGCGGGTGATGCGTGGAACATCGCCCAGGCCCAGAACGACCTGCTGATCCTTGCCTATGATGCCGCAGGCAATCCCGCCATCTGGACTGAATTCGGGGCCATTCCCGGCGCCGGCGCGGGCGCCCTCGCCTTCGATCCGGGAGGTAACTTGTACGTCGGCGCCACCTACTGGAGTTCCACCACGTGGAATGACGAGACGCTCCTGTTGAAATTTAACGCCGGCGGAGGCCTGCTGTGGTCGCGGACGATGGCGCTGACGGCCAGCGACCAGGTTGTGGCGATGGCGGTGGATGGTTCGGGGAACCCGTACGTGCTTGAAGCGTATCCGGGCGGCTGGGCCGGCACCAATCAGCCCGTCATCACGGCCTTCTCCCCGACCGGGGTGGCGACCTGGTCCCGGACATACAACGGCATCGCCGCGGATTACTTCGGTCGGTGGGGAACGCTGTCCACCGATGGCACGAACCTCTACCTTGGACGCTCGAATGTCTCGGGGCAGGCCTGGCTGTCCCGGATCGGGCTGGACGGAGTCCCCGTTTGGGACCGTGGACTCACCGCGTCGACCAATGCCTGGTGGTCGGCTTCCCGCCCCGATGGGACCGGCAACATTGACCTGGTGGGGGGCGACTGGTCGGGGTCGGGGGGCGACCTCATCGCGGCCTCGTACGACGCCAGCGGTGCCCTGCGATGGAATCTGGTGTATGACTCCGGAGGGCCCTGGGATTTTGGGACGGACATCGGCATCGGGTCCATCTACCTTGCAGGTTTGGCGGGAACGGATGCCCTCGTGCGGAAGTATTCCGAGGTGGCGGGCCCCTCGGCTTCTCTCACTGCCTCACTGGCTTCCACGCCCGATCCCGCGGGGCCAGGCCAGTGGGTGAAGGTGGTTCTCACGGTGAC
>JAHFSL010000638.1 GCA_023265785.1 Candidatus Coatesiibacteriota bacterium
AGAACCGGTCCACCCCTGGAATCTTGGTCCGGTCCCACCGGACCGACCCGCCGTCGGCCGCGACGACCCGTCCGGCCTCACGCACATCGGTCGTCCAGACGGCGAAATGGCGGCTGGCCTTGAGGTCGGCCACATCCTGCCGCACCAGGTGCAGGAGGACCGGGCCCGGACCCAGCCGGTACCAGGCCCCGCCAAAGGTGAAGGAGCCTGGGCGGGGAACCTCAACCAGTCCCAGCGTGCCCCCGTAGAACGCCTTCGCCCGGTCCACATCGGTCACATTGACCGTCACATGGTCCAGACGCTCGACCCGCACCCGACCGGTCATGCGACCCGGACCTCGCCGAGCGCCAGCCACCGATCCGCTCCCACGCCCCGGTTCGCGAACGACACCTTGGAAACGGTTTCGCCCGGCACCACCAGCCCCGCGGCCAGGTCATACCGGCCCGCGGGGAGAGTCCTCGGGATCGCCAACCGGTCCTCCACGATGGCGTCACCCGGGAGCCACCCGCGGGCGTCCGCCTCCGAAACCAGGACCAGGGTGCGCCGCCCGCGCCGCAAGCGGAAGGCCAGCCGGTACGGCCAGGCCACGGGGGCCACGCCGGTGTTCTCGATCCAACAGGCCGGCCGGAACCCGTCGGCCCGGCGAACCGGACCGTCGGCCCATGCGGCTTGTCTCATCACAAACCGGTACCCGATCCGGTCGCAGAATCGGGCCAGCGGATCGAGCCACGGCACGGGGATCGGGCAGGATTTGGGCATGAACACGGAGACATGGAATTTCTCCCCTTGTTGCATGATCAGGTCCAGATCGTACCCGCGCCGCCACCAGCCCAGCGGCGTGGCACAGGACTCGAAGGTCACCGGCCGGGCTTTCCATATGTCGGTCGCGCCGGCCGCCGCCACCGCCTGCGGGTACGCATCAAAGGTGTGGTTCCAGCCGGTCTTCCCGGGAACATAGATGCCACCTTCGGTCCGCAAGTCGCCGAAACAGTCGCACCGCCACCCGCACCCGCGTCGCAGGCCCGCGGCGAACTGCGGTCCGTCCAGGTTGACGAGCAGGGGGGTCCGGGGATGCGCCCGGGCATAGCAGTCAGTGAATGATTCGATCCGCTCCTGCGGCATCTCCCCGGCCCCCTCGCCCCACGGGCCGATGTAGGCCAGGTCCACGGATTCCAGCGCGGGGTGCCCGTCGAAGAGCCGGCCGAACTCGGTGATGACCCGGCCCCACCGGTCCCGGTAGGCCTCGCCGCCATAGTCCGGCTCGGGAAACGGCCGCGCGCGGCCCTGAAGGACGGACCGGTGCACCGGATAGCGCCGCCGGTACCAGCCCGGCAAGCGCGGCTGGCCGTGCGACCCGAAGGGCATCAGCCGCACCTGGAGCGTCTGACCCCGCGCGGCGGCGGCGGCGAGGGCGCCGCGGACCATGCTCCAGTCCAACCGGCCGTCACGCGGCTCCAGCACCTCCCAGAACCAGCGGCAGTAGGAAATCGTTGCGGGCAGGTACCCGGTCGCCACCGGGGGCGGCGGCGCACCCGGGCGCGGCCGTGGCACAAACCGGAGCGGCCCTTCCTCCGACCACTGCTCGTCGGGCTCGGTTGGATCGCCGGCAAACCGCTGGATGGTGGCGCACCCCTTATGCGGGTTATCGAGGAGCGGGTCGGTCCGCTCGACCGGCCGGACCCTGGTCACCGCGGGCCCGTTATTGCGTCGGGAGGCGGTCGAGCAGGGCTCGCAGGGCCGGCCGGTACTCCTGCAGGGGTTCCAGGTACCCGAAATCGCGACTGAAGAGGAACGGACCCGAGGACGGGTTCGCCAGCCGCGCGAATCGCCGCAGGGCCTCCTCGGCCCGGGTGAACCGGCGGCCCGTGGCGTGCGCCTTGGCGCACTGCAGCCAGGCGGCCGCACTGCGGGGCGCCCGCCGGACCGCGGACCGCGCGTACTTCATGGCCGCGTGGATATTCTCGAGGCGCAGGTACAGGTCGGCCAGGGCCGAGAGGTCATTGGGCTGCCGCGTGCGCTTGTAGTGGCGCTTGCGCCAGTCAATGGCCTCAATCCACTTGCCCTCGGCCTCGCACAGCGCCGCCATGGAGTCCATGGCGGAAGCA
>JAHFSL010000639.1 GCA_023265785.1 Candidatus Coatesiibacteriota bacterium
GTGGAACCGGTGAGGTCAACGCCAGTTGGCCCCTCCCCGGCGCGAGCCGCACACGGCGACCTCGATCCCCAGCGCCCGGGCCATGGTGGCCTTGGCCAGGAGCGTGGAATCCGCCGCCGCGGCTGACCGGGAATAGACGACCTGGAGATGGTTGGCCTGATGGCGCGCCATCATCTGGTCCCGGGAGACCCCGTAGGTCACGGCGTGCATGATCGGCCATTGGGGCGTGGTGGCTTCCCAGCGCCGCCGGGTCTCGGCGGCCGGGAGGGCGACCACCCCGGCCCGGCCGAGGTCCATTTTCAGTCGTCCCTCGGCGATGAAGACCCGGCTCCAAACGATCTCGCCGGGCCGGGAGATGCCTTTGATGGTCGAACCACCCAGCCGGAAGTACATGGGGGGCTGGCGCTCGCCCGTGGCGTCCCGGAGCCCCCGGGCAAAGTGCGAGGGCGGCACGGCGCCGCTGATCTCGAACACCCAGACATAGTCCTGCACGGTTCCTGACCGGTCCCAATCACCCCAGCGCAGGTCATGCAGGGTGTTCTCGACCGGTTGGCCGAGCGCCCGCTGGACCCGGTCGGTGAGGATGCCGTCCAGCCCCGCACACTCATCCACCTCGTTAAAGTGGGTGAGCGGGCGGCCCGGGTAGAGAACCCGCTTGCCGTCCACGCTCCGCACCGGCGGCCGGACGGAATCATTGAGGAGGCCTTCGGCGAGATCGGACGCCGGCAGCAGGTCCTTGAGCCCCTGCTGGTACTGGATGCCGATGGCATGGCAGCCGAACTCATCTGCCAGCCGGAGGGCAGCGATATACGTCCGAAGCTGCCAGAGGATCTGCCGCTCGGTGAGGGCCAAAGCTTCGTTGCGTCCAAGGGAGAACCGCATCCCGCGGGCGAGGAGCCAGCGGTAGGCGGCCCGGGCCTCGGCCGGTTTCACACGTGTGGCCCCGTGATAGAGCGCCGACTGGCTGAGCCGCTCCTTGAAGACCCCTGTCGGATTGAGCAGGTGGTCGGGAATGATCGCGTTGAACATACCCATGCAGCCTTCGTCAAAGACGCCCATGATGGCCTTCTCCCGCCGGAGTTGCGCAGCGAGATGTTCGCCCACCCGTCGTTCGCGGGTGGGGATCCTGACGCCGGCCAGAGACCGAACATGCCGGGTGGGATGGACCACCCGACCGGTCCGCAGCCAGGTCCGCAGGTTGGCCATGAATCCCGCATCGGTGAACTCCTCGCTCCACAACGTCGAATACCGTACCCCGGCCTTGGTGAGCGACCCGTTCAGGTTCAGCATCCCGACCAGCCCGGGCCACTGGCCGGACCAATTGGCCACGGTCAGAATCGGCCCCCGATGGGTGGTGAGCCCCGCCAGCACATGGTGGGAATACTGCCAGACCGCCTCCGCGACGATCAGGGGGGCGCTGGGATCAAGCCGGGAAAACACCCGCATCCCCTCGGCCTGGGAGGCGATGAACCCGTGCCCGGCGGCCGGCTTGAATGGATGGGCGCGACGGACCCGGTGCCCGCAGGCGGTGATGGCCCTTCCGAGTGCGGCCTCCATGGCCTGCTGGGCCGGCCAGCAGACCCGGTTGGCGGAGGCCCGCAGGTCCCCGCTGGCAACAAGGTGGATCGGTCGGTACGGCATGGCGGTATCCTACCGCAAGCCATGTACTATAGCCGAATGAGAATCCTCCTGGTCGAGGATGAATCGCGGGTCGCGCAATTCATCCGGAAGGGGCTGCGCGAGGAGGGGTATGCCGTGGATGTCGCGGCCGATGGCGGGGCCGGGGAGAACCTGGCCGGGGCCACGGACTATGACCTGGTGATCACCGATCGAATGCTGCCCAAACTCGACGGGATGGAACTGGTCCGGCGGCTCCGGGCCCGTGCCCCGCGGCTGCCCATCCTCATGCTCACCGCCCGGGACGCCGTGGCCGACCGGGTGGCCGGCCTGGCCGCCGGGGCCGATGACTACCTGGTCAAGCCGTTTGCGTTCGACGAGCTGGCGGCCCGGTTCCGGGCCCTGTTGCGGCGGGGGTCACAGGATCCCGGCCAGCCATTGCGCTGCGGCGACCTCGCCGTGGATCCCGTGGCCCACACCGTGACCC
>JAHFSL010000640.1 GCA_023265785.1 Candidatus Coatesiibacteriota bacterium
CTCGGCTGACCGGAAGACCGCACCAGTTCACCGTGGGCCCGTGCATTTCCTCGATTTCGTAGGACAGTCGCGGCGGCGTCAACGTGGCCTCCCCGCGCCAATCGTGCAGGACAGCGTCCTCCAGCCCCGCGACCAGCGGATGCCCCGGCACACGGATGAACGCCTGGCGCAACCCGTACTCGATGACGCGGAATCCGAGCCGCCGCTCAAGGGCGGCGGCTGTCTGTTCAAAGATAATGACCTTGAGTCCGTCCCGGACCCGCACAAGGTCGGGCGCCGCGCCGTCGGGCGTCAGAGCCTTGCGACCAATCACAAGGGTGTCAAACGCCTTGAGGTTGGCGCTGGCGCCCACCAGCTCCGGCTTGACTCCCAGCCGCTCGAGCCGTGCGGCGGTCTCCCCGGCCGGGTCAAAGAGGGCGATTCGCCCGGTGGAAACCCGCACCGGGGGCGACACGTCCAGGCGCAGGGAGTCCGTCTGGACGTCGCCGGTGGAAAACGACACGGTCGCCGCGAGGGCATAGGCCCCCGCCGCGAGACCGCTGGCCAGCGGAACGGCCACGGGAAGTCGGGCCTGTCCGCCGGGCTCGATGGTCACCTTCGCGGCACCGGTGACCGGCATGGGGAGGGCGCACGACCAGGAGCACGCGGCGGTCACCGGGCGCCGGGTGTCGTTGATCACGATGAGCTGTTTCGCAACGGTCTCACCGGGGAGGTAATTGTGCGCCTGCCCCGTGAATCCGGTCGCCGACCCGGCGAGATAGGCCAACAGCGGCCGGTTGTTCCGCTCGATGGCCTTCCCGGCGGCCGTCGGCACCCAATCCGTGCGGTCGTACGAGACGCGCCACGACTCGAACCGCTCCCCGTCGGTGAAGTCCGGGCTGAACCCGGGTCGCTGGAGATGCTCCCAGTCGGTGGGCAGGTCCCGCCGGCCCCGGTCCACGCCGTCCCGCGCCCGCCAGTACATGTTCTCGTCCCACAGGCAGTAGCCCGAGACCCCGGAGGTGCGCAGGCCCCGCAGTTCCGCCGTGAGCGCCCGGGCCATCACCTCCTGCTGGTCGTCAAACCGGTCGTCGCCCACCACGACCGGATAGTCCCACCGGTGCCACAGCTTGCCGGCCCGGAAATGCTCTGCCTCCCAGCGCAGGTTCCGCCTCTCGGCCTCGGTGATCGTGTAGGCCCGGTCACCGAGGAACTGCGCGTTCCATTCCGCGAGGCAGAACTCCCAGGGCACCTCGCCGCTCCCGAACTCCCGGTTGCCCTGGTAGAAACCGCGGTACATCGTCCAGTCCCACGACAATGGTGCGCCGAATTCGCACAGGAAGACCGGCTTCATCCCGTGGGCCGCCCACGGCTCAAGCCATTCGGCCATTTCCGCGGGCGGCATCATGTTGCCGTAGAAGTTCACCGTGTGCATCGCTCCCAAGTCGCCGCCCGAGTGGTGGTAGACGACGCGCGAGGGATCCAGCGACTTGAGAATCGCCTCCGCCCGGAGCGCCTTGGCCGCCCCCCCCGCCGACCAACGGTTGCGCGGGGCGTTGCCGGTCCCAAGCAGGTCCGGGTTCATGTCGTCCTCGTACCCGCACCCGTTATGGCTCGTGGCGTACATCACCACCGACGGGTGGCTCCCCGCCATCCGCACATACGGCGCCGCATCGCGGGCGTACCCATTGGCCGTGTCGGCGTCGGGCGCATCCCATTCGTACTGGCCGAAGTGTGGCATGGCGAAAAAAAGCAACATGCCACAATCGTCCGCCGCCCGGAACAATTCCTCATAGGACAGGTGGGTTCCGGGTTCGGTCCCGTAATTGTGCGAATAGACCGCATTGAAGCCTGCCGCCTGCATTCGCTCAAAGGTTTCCCGGCACCCGGCGTAACTGGCGGCCAGTGCACTGATCGAGGGATTGTCCACCGGCTCCGCGGAGATGTGAATCGGGGTGCCGTTGAGGATCAGGTTGCGTCCTTCAATCCAGAACTCCCGGAAGCCAAACCGGACCGGGAACGCCGCGTCCAGGGTCCCGCCCCGGCCATTTTCCAGCACAAGGTCAGCCACCAGCTGATTGCCCGGGGTGTCGGTGTCCCAGAACCGGTCAGGCTTCAAGGGGA